>CAMDPA010000339.1 GCA_945903565.1 Devosia equisanguinis
GGCATTCTTCAATTTCGAGGTATCGATGCCAACGAAAGCTTCGCTATGATCACCCATGACTCACCCTCCTTGTGTGAGGCTCTGCCCGGCCAATCCGGGTAACCCTCGACCCCACATCGGGGGTGAGTCGCCTCGTTCGTGGAAGGGACCTACAGTCTGGGTTGAGCCTTTGGGCGCGACCCAGCCAGGTTCCGGTGTAGCCTGAGCGCTGGGTCGCGCGTCATCGCGGAGCGATGCTCCGCAATGTCGCTTTGCGATGCTCCGCATCGACAGACTTGACCCAGCCTAGGTGGAGACCCTCTAAACAGCTCACCTCAGCCGTCACGGAACACGCCACATGAACCTTCCGCTCAGCATTGCCTTCGCCGCCAATCCGCGCACGTGGCCGATCATGGATGGCCGCGCGAAGGCGGATGGGATCGACCTCATTGCCAACGTGGTCCACCCTTCCGAGCTGTTCTGGCGGCAACTCAAGTTCGCGGACTGGGACGTCGCGGAGATGAGTTTTTCATCGCTGATGATCGCGGTGGAGAAGGGCGACAACCGGTTCGTTGGCCTACCGATCTTCACGACACGGCGGTTCTTTCACGCGCACATTCTCGTGCGGAAGGATTCAGGCATCGAAACGCCAGCCGATCTCAAGGGCCGGCGTGTCGGCGTGACCGAATACCAGCAGACCGCGGCGCTGTGGACGCGTGGCGCGCTGGAACACGAATTCGGCGTCAGCCCGCGCGATATCGAGTTCTTCATGGAGCGGACGCCCTCGCATAGTCACGGCGGCGCGACCGGCTTCAAAGCGCCACCGGGCGTGACGGTCAATCAGATCCCCGTCGAAAAGAGCGTGGGATCGATGATGCTGTCGGGCGAGCTCGAAGCCGCGATGCATTATCGCGGGCAGCCGACCGCGGTGAACCGGTCGAGCACCGATCTGCGCAATCACCCGGATATCCGCACCTTGTTTCCCGACACGGCGGCGGAGGGCGTGCGCTACTATCGCAAGACGGGGCTCTATCCGATCAACCACGGCATGTGCATTCGCCGCGAGATCGCGGAGAAGAATCCGTGGGTGATCCACAATCTCATGAAGGCGTTCGAGCGGGCGGGCGCCATCGCCGACACCGAGCGGGAGGCCCAAGCGGAAGCGCATATCGAAGCGGGTCTGCTGCCTGAGTCCGCGCGGGTGGCGCTGCGCGAGAAGGTGATCCGGCACGGCATCGTCGCCAACCGCAAGGTGCTGGAGACGGCCGCGCAATATTCGCTGGAGCAAGGCCTGACGACCCGCCTGATGCGCCTGGAAGACGTGTTCGCGGCGAGCACGATGGGGTTATGAGGCGTTGCGCTATCCCACCACCGGATAACGAACGACTCGTCATCCTCGTCGCTCGAGGCCGTTTCAGGCCGAGTGCGACGGCGACCCAGCACAAGAAGTCGCCGAAGGCGTCGATTTTGGATAGTGCGTGCTTCGCACGACTCTCATGCTGGGTCCCCGACACTCGTTTGCCTTCGGCTCACTTCGGTCGAGGATGACGGCCATTCTATTCGCGCTGGTGTTACGTTACTGCGGATGGCGCTTCATCCAGTCGGCGAGGTCGCGGAGGGCTTCGAGGATGCGGTATTGCGGTTCGTAGCCGAGCACGGCTTTCGCGCGGGCGGGGTCGCCGCTGCTCTGGCGGTTGGAGAGCGAGATGCCGGCTCCCGCTGGCGCCTCGAACTTGACGCGCGCGCCCGGCACGGCCTTGCCCAACGCATCGGCCATCTCGGCGGGCGTGGTTATCGCGCCCATCGTGACATTGAAAATACGGCTGCCCAGCGCCTTGGCTTGTAGTGCCATCACCGTGCCGCGCGCGGCGTCTTTCGAGTAGACCCACTCCATCGCGCCGGGCGGCACCACGGCTTCCTCGCCGGCCAGCGCGCGCCGCATCGCCTCGCGCACGATGTTGGAGGGGCCGCCGCCGCCGTTGCCGCTCCACGGCCCGAACGCCGCGCCGTAGCGCAGCCCCGCGAACTCGACGCCGCACCACTTCGCATAGTTGAGGCCGATGCTTTCGACCGCCTGCTTGGTCGCGGAATAGAACGTGGTCGGCCGGGGGAAGGCCTCCTCCTTGCCGAACACGCCGTCGTCCTCGCCGCCTTCGAGATAGTGGTTGAGCACGCTCGAACTCGACACCACCACGCGCTTGATGCCGAGGATGCGCGCGGCTTCCAGCACGTTCACGGTGCCCATGACGTTGAGGTTGATCGCGGGATAGGGATCGCGTTGCGCGCCCAGCGTCAGCAGCGGATTGGCGGCCGTGTGCACGATCTGGGTGACGTTGTGCGTGCGCAGAATGCCCATCAACGGCAGCGGCTGCAGCACGTCGCCCTGCACGAGCGTCAGCTTGTCGAGCGCGACGATCTCACTGAGCGCCTTGGGCTGCGGCGCGAAATCCATCACCACGGGCTTCTCGCCCTGCTCGGTCAGGATGCGCGCCACCTGCGAGCCGATCAGGCCAGCTCCGATTACCAATGTCGTCATGTGTGTACCCCGTTTTTCTTTAGGTTGGGTTAGCGCCGTAGCGCGTAACCCAACATCTGTTGCGGCTCTCATGTTGGGTTACGGCCGGCCCGCCGGCCTAACCCAACCTACGGATGCTTCGAAACAAACTCGCGCATCTTGCCGGGATTGAGCAACCCATACGGATCGATCTCGTGCTTGAAGCCAAGCTGGTCGGCGTCGGCGCGCTTGTGGCGGCTGCCGTCCTCCAACGTGTAGACATGCGGGTTGGCGATGAACACGCCGTTGGCCTCGTGCAGCGCGATGATCTCGTTGAGGCGCTCGGGAGTCGTATAGCGCACAATCGGCAGCGAGCTGCACGTCAGCCGCCCGCCGAACCGGATGAACTCCAGATGGTGCAGCACTTCGTCGGGGAACATCTCGTGCATCTTTTTCACGCATTCGAGCAGGCGATCATGCGGGTAGAGACACTGCAGATACGTGACGGTGCGATCGACCTTGAGAAGCTGCAGCGTGGTGTGGTTCCAGGTGTACTCGTAGAGTGGTTCCTGACCGGGGCTCTCATCGAACGGGCGTTCCAGCGTGATCGTGCCGCGGCCCGCCAGCAGCGTCTTGAAACTCTCCAGCGAGGGCTCGGCGATCATCGCGATCAGGATGCTCTTGCCGTCGGGGCAATGGCTGCGGATGTTGCGGAAGTAGGAGGGGATCGGCCAGAGGATCGGCGTCATCAGCTTCTTGACGATGCCGTCCGCCAGCGCCGCTTCCTGGCCGACCTGGAACGCCCCGAAGAAATCGTCGAACGCAACGATCAGCTCGACCCAGGGCCAAGCCGGCGCCAACGGCATTTCGAGCGAGGTGATGATGCCCGTCGTACCGTAGGCGCGATTGACCTTCTGGGCGGCGTCGCCGCGCAATTCGAGTACGCGCGGCTTGTCCTCGGTCGTCACGATGCGCGCGGATAGGATGTTCCCGTGCTCGCGTAGCCCGCCATAGGTGACCGAGCCGATGCCGCCCGAGCCGCCCGCCACGAAGCCGCCGATCGTGGCCATACGCTTGGTCGAGGGATGCATGCGCAGCTCCCAGCCCTTGGGCCGCAGCATCGCATCGACCTCGTGCATCCGTGCACCGGCACCCAGGCGAGCCACGCCGGGGCGGGCCAGCTCCATATCGCGCAAGTTGTTCATGTCGAGCAGCACGCCGCCTTCGAGCGGCACGGCCTGACCGTAGTTGCCCGTCGCACCCGCGCGCGGCGTGATGGGGATGCGGCGCTTCACGCAGGCCGCCACCGTGCGCACGATGTCGTCCTCGTTGCGCGGTTCGACGATAATGTCGGCGGACTTGCCGTGAAGCTGCTTGTTGAGCAGTGGCGAGTACCAGAAGAAATCGCGCGACTTGCGCCGCACGACTCCCATCTCGGTAACGACGGGGATGTCGCCCAGCTCCTTGACGAGGCCTTCGATGTCGTAGCGGCGCGCATCCTGCGCGGCGCCGGGTGCGGGCGTGTCCATAGGGTCTCTCGTGCTGTTCCCGATCGGGAAAGGGCGTTCGAGACCGATACTACAGGCAGCGGCGACGCGGTGCCAACCAGGGACAGCTACCCCCTGCCCAATCCTCGACCAGGTGTTGCCGTCGCATTGGGCACCCGGCGTACTTTCCCCAGATCGCGGGGCCTGCTAGTGGATGACGCGCAGAATGAGCCGCCGCGGGGCAGCCCTAACGGCCGCTGCTATAGACTGCAGCTGTTGCAAGAATCGTAGGGAGCCGTCCTGATGTCCACGAAGAATTCCATCCACCGGCGCACCGCGCTGGGCCTGATCGGCGGCACCGGCGCCGCGGTGGCGCTGCCCGGCATGCTGACGCAGACGACCGCACAAGGTCTCGACAAGGTCAGCTACAATACCAACTGGCGGGCGCAGGCCGAGCACGGCGGGTTCTATTTCGCCGTCGCCAACGGTATCTACAAAGAGCACGGTATCGAAGCGGACATCCGCATGGGCGGGCCGCAGATGAACATGTCGCAGCTGCTGCTCGGCGGCGCGGTCGACATGGTGATGTCGAACTCGTTCGAGGCGATCCGCTACGTTAACGAGAAGCTGCCGTTCCTGTGCATCGGGTCGATCTTCCAGAAGGACCCGCAGGTCGTCATCTGCCATCCCGGCGTCGGCAATGATCGGCTCGAGGACCTCAAGGGCAAGACGATCCTGGTCGGCGGCACCGGCCGCACCAGCTACTGGCCGTTCCTAAAGGCCAAGTATGGATACGCCGAGACCCAGGCCCGGCCCTACACGTTCAATATCCAGCCATTCGTCGCTGACAAGAACATCTGCCAGCAGGGCTTCCTGTCGTCCGAGCCCTACGCCATCGAGCAGGAGGCGAAGATCAAACCGGTCGTGCACCTGATCGCCGACCACGGCTTCGACAACTACAACACCACCTTCAACACCTCGCGCAAACTGATCGCCGAGAAGAAGGACGTCGCGCAGCGTTTCGTCGATGCCTCGATCAAGGGCTGGGCCGGCTACATGAAGGGCGGCGCAGGCTGGGAGAAGGCCAACGAATTGATCCGCAAGGCCAACCCTGAGATGACCGCCGAAAAGCTCACGCATGCGACCAAGATCATGAGCGACTGGGGAATCGTGCAATCGGGCGATGCGCTGACGGTCGGCATCGGCGCCATGACCGACGAGCGTTGGAAGCGGTTCTACGATACCATGGCGGACGCGGGCGCGTTCCCCAAGGGCATCGACTACAAGCAGGCCTATGTGCTCGACTTCGTGAACAAGAAGGTCGCACTGTAAGTTGGGTCAAGCGGCGCACGTCGCGCCGCGCGACCCAACGTGAACCTGCGTGCCGTGGATTGTTGGGTCGCGGCCCCGGCCCAAGTGGCCGGGGTGACCCAACCTACGGCTCGGAACGTTCTGCTTCTCCTCGCGGCTACCGGTATCTCGACAGCATGTCCGAAACCCTCGTCTCGCTCCGCGACATATCCAAGCAGTTCTCGAACGGAACGCTGGCGGTGCGCGACGTCAACCTCGACCTTGCGAGCGGCGAGTTCGTATCGCTGCTGGGCCCCTCCGGCTGCGGCAAGTCGACCTTGCTGCGCATGATCGCGGGCCTGGGTGAACCCAGCAGCGGCATCATCGACTGGCCCGGATCAAGCGTTACAGGCAGTCACGGCAGTGAACTTGGCTTTGTGTTCCAGGAGCCGACCTTGATGCCGTGGTCGACGGCGCTGGGCAACGTCATGATCCCCTTGAAGCTCAAGGGCGCGGCCAAGCCCGAGGCAGAAAGCAAGGCCGCGGACGCCTTGGCGAGCGTCGGCCTGGCGGGGTTCGAGGGCTCCTATCCGCGCGAATTGTCCGGCGGCATGAAAATGCGCGTCTCGATCGCCCGCGCGCTGGTCACGCAGCCCCGCATCCTGCTGATGGACGAACCGTTCGCGGCACTGGACGAGATCACCCGCCACAAGCTCAACGACGACCTGCTGGGGCTGTGGGAGAAGCAGCGGTTCACCGCGATCTTCGTCACGCACTCCGTGTTCGAGTCGGTCTATCTTTCCCAGCGCATCGTCGTGATGGCGGCGCGGCCCGGCCGCGTGATGGCCGACCTCGCGGTCGACGCCCCCTACCCGCGCGACGAACAGTTCCGCACCTCGGCCGAATATGCCCATCTCTGCCGCGTCGCATCCGAGAACTTGAAGAAGGCGATTGCCGCATGAGCGACCCTCGTGGAGGTGGG
>CAMDPA010000340.1 GCA_945903565.1 Devosia equisanguinis
ATCTTCGACGGGGTGGCAAGCTGCGGGCGGGCTGCGGACATGGGCCTTCTCCATCCGATTCGGATGGAAGCCCATCAATCACACCGACTCACCTCTTGTGAATCCCCTTTCTCTCTCCGCAAGCCCCTTTCTCGAGCGATTGCCCTGTGTTCCCGCTTGCCCCATCTTGCAAGCAGATCATGGCTGTGTTATATTATTATATAACACGCGAGGGTGCGATGCTGACAGCGAAGCTCAAGAAGGTTGGTGGCTCGACCATGGTTGCCATTCCGCCCGCGATCCTGGAGCAGCTTGGATTGAAGGCCGAGGCTCAGGTCGTGATGAACGTAGATGGCGATCGGCTCGTACTCGAACGACCGAAGCGCCCCAAATACAAGCTCGAGGAGCTATTGGCGCAATGCGATCCCAAGGCCAAACGAAACCCCGAACTTGAAGAATGGCTCAACGCGCCTTCGGCGGGCAAGGAGATCTTGCCTTGAAGCGTGGCGAGATCTGGCTGGTCGACCTCGAACCAACGTCGGGGCGCGAGCAGCAGGGGCGTCGCCCGGTGCTTGTCATCTCGACGGAACCGTTCGCCAAGACAACCGGCGTTGCGTTGATTTGCCCGATCACGGGGGGCGGCAATCTCGCCCGCGATGCCGGCTTTGCTGTGTCGCTGGCAACGACCGGGCTTCGGACGACCGGCGTTGTCGTCGTCAGCCAGATGCGCATGGTCGATCTCAAGGCGCGCAAGGCCAAGCGAATCGAAGCGGTTCCCGACTTCATCGTCGACGAAGTCCTGGCCAAGGCCCAAGCGATTTTGGATTGATGCCCGGTCGCGCTTCTCTCACATCTTCCGTGCCGAGAACGTCATGCGGGCTTGGTTGTGGCCGAAGTTGGGATGGGAGCGTTCGGCGGCGAGGCCGTGGGCGGCAAGTAGGGCGACGAATTCAGGCTCGCGGTACATCGAGAAGCCGAGCGCCTTGCGGATGCGGCCATAGTCCGACAGCGCGGTTCGCACGAGGCCGCCGAGTGCTGGGAACAGGAAGCCGCCGCGGGTCGCGAACCACAGGAGTGCGGCGGCATCGCGCAAAGGATTGACGCCGGGCGGGATCACGTCGGCGATCACCAGGCGGCCGTTGGGCTTCAATGCCGCGCGCCACAGATCGAGCAGCGCTTCGAGGGTATCGCGCGAGAGGTATTGCAGGACGGAATTGACCACGACGAGATCGAGCGAGGCGGGCGGGATCTGCTCGGCGCCGACCGGGTCGATCACCTGAACGTTCGAGACGCCCGCCAGCCGCTGCGCCAGGTCCGCGCAGATTTTCGGCGCGGCCTCGCACAAGATGAGACAGCCGCAGCGTTGGGCGACCACCTCGGCGTAAAGCGCCTCGCCGCAGCCGTGATCGAGCACGACCGCGTTCGTGCGGGGAATATGCCTGACGATATCGCGGGCGACGGCCTCGGCGTGCAACTGCTTGTGGCGGGCATTGACGTAGATGGAATGCTCGGCGTTCCAGAAGTCGATCCAGGATTTCATCGTTTCGAATTCAGCCTTTTTTCTGCATGTGCGCGCGCATCTTCTCGCACGGGTCTTCGCGCACGGCACGCGGCGTGAAGACAATATAGTCAATCGCGGGTTTGCCTTGAGGATCGCGGGGCACGTAGGCTATCGGGTCGGTCTTGCCGTCCTCGACCTCGATCAGCATGACGCTGACGGTGGCCTTGCCCGGCGCGCGCTGCCGCACATGCCAGGGCACGCCGCGGTCGGTGCGCAGGTGGCCATTGCCGGCGAGGAGAATGGCAGGACCGAGGATCTGCTCCTGGCCCAACAGGGCATCGGCGAGGTGAGCATCGCGATAGCGTTGCGCCAGCGACATGCCGGGAATGGCGGTGGCGGGCAGCATCCCGCAATGACTGCCCTCGAGTTCGGCGGCGAGTGCATCGGCGAGCGGCTGGGGGAACGGCACGTCGAGCTTGAGCCGATCGCGTTCGAGCGGCGTCAGCACCGACGCGCCGCCACGCGCCACAGCCCGGATACGCTCGCGCGAGCCGTCGCCGGCCACGATCCGCAGCCGTGCGGCGATCACGGCATCGTAGAGCGGGTGGAACAGTCGCGCGGGAGGCCAGCCGCTCTTGTCCCAATCGAGCAGCCGGAACAGCTCGCTGGTTGCGGGGGGCTCGATGGAATCTGAGACCAGCTTGCGGAAGGCCTCCAGCCCCGCCACCTGTTCGGCGCGGATATGCTCGGTCACGACGGGGGGATGCGCGTTGCGGCCGAACAGACCTTTTTCGGTGAGCTCGTCGATCACGCTCGCGCGCAGCAGGTGGTGGTCCGGATTGTCGTGGACTTCGCCGAGGAGGACGAACTTCGCGCCCCTCAATTCCAGCGCCTCGAGGATCGGGCTCCCGTCGAGCACGTTCGCTGGGGCGGCGGCACCGTCCATGGTGCGGTTATCGCGCGTGCGCAGGATCTGGCCGACCAGCGGTTGGCCGGACTTGGCGCGCCAGCCTTCGATGATCTTTTCCGGCGAGAGCGGCGTGGCACGCGCCTGCGGTGAGCCAAGCGGTAGCGCCGTGGCCAGACAAAGCGCCAGGCGGAGGAAGAGTGCTGCGAAGCGGGAAGGAGGTTTCATGGGCCTACGTTATCATGCCACTTTCACGGGGCCCAGATAGGGCCGATTCCGGCGCGATTGATCGCTCCGGCTGCCGTTCAGCCGCGAAATATGCTACCTTTGTTCAAATGCCCTTCACGTCCTTGGCAAGCTCCAGCCACGCCAATGCCCGAATCTTGCCGTTGAAGGGGGAGTGGGCCACTTCGTTGGGCTGCCGGGGTTATCATGGGTCGGATCTTCGCCGCGATCAGTGTGCTGTTGCTGGGCTGCACAGTCTATGTGGCATCGCCATTCTGGGCGGCGTGGTCTTTGCGCGAGGCGATCAAGGCCGGCGATACCGCAACCATCGAGCGCAAGGTCGTTTGGGACAGCGTGCGCACCAGCCTGCGGTCGTCGATCGCCGGTAACGCCCAGTTCCTGCCCGAGGCGACGCAGGCGGGCGAGCAAGTGCGGCCGAGCATGTGGCAGCGCGTGAAAGCTGCGTTCGGCCAGTCGATGCTGGACCGCTTCGTCGAAAGCTATGTGACGCCGGAGGGGCTGCCCAAGCTGTTCCGCTACCGCAAGACGTGGAACGGCACCGTCAAAGGCGAGACGGACGACGAGGACAAGGGCGATTTCTTCGAGCGCGCGAAGGTGTTCTACAGCCGGATGAGCCGGGCGGAGTTCAAGTCACTCACGCGTATCGAGATCGAGATGACCGACAAGTTCTCGCCCGACCGGCGGTATCTCAGCGTGATGGAATTGCACGGCTTCGAGTGGAAGCTGGCCGAGCTGCGCATCATCGGCGGCACGCCGAAGGCCGGGGCGATGCGGACGGCGCGGGATGTGATCGGGGTGCAGTAACGGCGGCGGGGTCTGACCCCATCTTGCGGCGGCGTGCCAAGGGCTTAGAGCGGATCAGACCCGCAGGCTCTGACCCTGGCGCGCTACCAGCTCGGCTGCCAGATAGGGTTGAGGCCGATCACGACGTTGCGCCCCCTCAGCTCGGAGCCGCTGGCGTCGAGGTGGGTCAGCCCGAACTTGACCTGCAGCTTCTTGGTGATCTGCGCCTGAATGGACAGACTTTGCGCCTTCGGATTGGCCTTGTTGAACTCTACTTTATAAACGATATCGCCGATAGCGAACCGCTGGTTCTGGAACAGGCCGGCAGGAGCGCCATTGAATTCCGGACGATACTTGTTGCGCGGATTGGCGACCGCTTCCGCGCAGCCTGGACGCGCCAGCAGTGTCTTGCGAATCGTCGCCAAGTCTTCGCCAGTATATTCGTAGATGACGACGTCGCTGACGGACATCGTGACGGTATTTACCGCATTGAAGCCGAAATCGGCATTCAGCACCTCGACGACCTTGACGCCGGCATCGAACTGGAAGCCCTTCTCGGAGAAGAAGCCCGCGGATATCGCACGGTCCTTCAGGATGTTCTCATCCTTGTCGACATCTACCTTGTTCTGGCAGATGAGCTCGACCTTGATCACACCATTGAAATTGTAGCCTTTGATGATCGAGCCGGGCGTGAAATACCTTGCCGTCGGCGAGATGCGGTAGACGGAATATTGATTAAAAACAAGGTCTTGCATTTGTGCGGATGCCGGGGTGGCAAGGCACGCCGCGCTGAGGCTCATCCCGAGCGCAAGACACGTTGGCGACAAACGATGCACGCAGACCCCCACATTCCAAACACCACGCGGGGACCCTAGCGGTCCGCCCTCTATCGGGTCAACGAACCCAGGCCTGAAAGACGTGGACATGCGTTGAATTGGCAACACCGGCCCTGACGCGCATATCAACGGCTCGTGCTCAAGCCATAACCACGCCCTGCAAACAGTGCTATGTGCAGTCGAAAATCACGAGGACACTGCCGTGGACGACGCCACTTTCGAACCCGCAACGAGCCCCGCTGCCGCAGCTGCCAAGCCCGTCGGCTTCGCGGACGAGATCGCGCGGCGGCGCACGTTCGCCATCATTTCCCATCCCGACGCCGGCAAAACCACGCTGACCGAGAAGCTGTTGCTGTTTGGCGGCGCGATCCAGCTCGCCGGCCACGTCAAGGCCAAGAAGGACAAGCGCAGCACGCGCTCGGACTGGATGGCGATCGAGCGCGCACGCGGCATCTCCGTCGTCACCTCGGTGATGACATTCGAGTACGCAGGCGCCGTTTTCAACCTGCTCGACACGCCCGGCCACGAAGACTTCGCGGACCACACCTATAGAACGCTAACGGCGGTCGACTCCGCCATCATGGTGATCGACGGCGCAAAAGGTATCGAGCCGCGCACGCTTAAGTTGTTCGAAATCTGCCGGATGCGCGACATCCCGATCATCACCTTCATCAACAAGATGGACCGCGAGAGCCAGGAGCCGCTGGAGCTGGTCGATGAGGTCGCAAGCAAGCTGCAGCTCGAGACGACGCCGATGGTGTGGCCGATTGGTCAGGGCCGTTCGTTCCGCGGCACGTACGACCTGCGGAACCCGTGCGTGCGCCAGCCCGACAAGGACGACGAGGGCACGCCCGTTTCCGGCACCGACGATCCGTTCGTCACGGCCCTGCTCGATGAGAACCGCGCGGCGCAATGGCGCGAGGAAGTGGCCCTCGTCAGCGGCACCTGTCCGCCGTTCGATCCGGAGGCCTTCCGCCAGGGCGTTCAAACGCCGGTGTTCTTCGGCAGCGCGCTGAAGAATTTCGGTGTGCGCGACCTGCTCGACGCGCTGATCGCGCATGCGCCGCCGCCGCGCAGCCAGAAGGCCGCCGGGCGCATGGTCGAGGCGAGCGAGCCGGCAATGACCGGCATCGTGTTCAAGATCCAGGCGAACATGGACCCCAACCACCGCGACCGCATGGCGTTCATGCGGGTGTGCTCGGGCAAGCTGTCGCGCGGGATGAAGGTCAAGCACGTCCGCACCGGCAAGATGATGGCGCTGCAGTCGCCGCAGTTCTTCTTCGCGCAGGACCGGGCGATTGCCGAGGAAGCCTTTGCCGGCGACGTCGTGGGCATTCCGACCAAAGGACAGTTGCGCATCGGCGACGCGCTGACCGAGGGCGAGGATCTGGCGTTCCTGGGCATTCCCAGCTTCGCGCCTGAGATTCTGCGCCGTGTCCGCCTCGACGACGCGATCCGCGCCAAGAAGCTGAAGGACGCGCTGAAGGAGATGGCGGAGGAAGGCGTCGTGCAGTTGTTCTCACCGATCGAGGGCACACAACCCGTGGTCGGCGTGATCGGCGCGCTGCAGCTCGACGTGTTGGCCGACCGGCTGCAGAACGAATACTCGCTGCCGATGGGCTTTGAATCAGCCCCGTGCGAAGCGGTGCGCTGGATTTCGTCGGACAATGCGCTGGCGCTCAAGACGTTCATCGAGAAGAACCGCTCGGCGATCGCCACCGACATCGACGGCGACCACGTGTTCCTTGCCAACTCCGCGTTCAACCTGCGCTGGACCGCCGAGAAGAACCCCGAGATCACGTTCGCCGATGTGAAGGCGATTTTTCAGGGGAAGGCGTAGGGGTGAGGGGCGCAGGGTGCACTAGAGCGCTTTCCACTTGATGTGAATCAAAACAGTTACAGGGGATTCCCTCGGACGCGCAAATCAGATTCGGATTCCACCGGCAG
>CAMDPA010000341.1 GCA_945903565.1 Devosia equisanguinis
GACGCGGCTGCGCGCCTGAAGCGGCGCTCGCCGGTCGAGGATGACGGGTTAAAAGTTTCGCTCGACGGTACAAGGACGTTGAATTCGCTCGCGCTCAATTCGGCATCGCGGAGATGTGGTGGCTCAAGATCGCCCACTGCCGCCGGGACTCGCGAATGATCGTCATCGTGAACCTAGCCGGCGTATTGCGCGCCGTGCCGTCCTTCAGCTTGGCCTTGAGCTCGATCGTACCGGAAATCATCGTCACGCGCTTGCGCGGAAGCATCTGGACCTTGCCGAGTGTGGCCGTCCGCTCGGTCACGTTCTGGCCGGAGCGCTCATAGAACTGCTTGATGCTGTCAATCCCGTTGGCCGGTTCCTTCGCCGTCATGCCCCAGACTTGCGCGTCCTTGGTATAGACCTTAGTCATGGCTTCGCCGCCGCGCGTTGCGTACGCTTCCGCCCACGCCTTCAGCAGGTTCTGCGGATTATCAACAAGCTGAGCCTGCGCCGTACCGGCCTGCAGCGCCCACGCAACAACCAAGGCGAGCAGACCTGCACGCAGTCCCAAAATCGTATGCATTGATTGTTCTCCCCTCGCCACTTACGCATCCTTGCGCACGTCGGCGGCAACACTACGGCAAGGTTCCAGCCGCCGGCTTTCGACAAACTTCCCGGTCCCCAAAACGCGGCTGGACCGTTCGTTCGATCGTCGGCTACGCTACCCCGCCTATCGCAGCGCAGCATGCACGTAGGACGTGCCATGCGCAATACTGCCGATTGGCGACAACCCGGGGGACCCATGTTCTACGAGCCCGACAAGAACGACCACGGCCTGCCGCATGCGCCCTTCAAGTCATGCATCGTGCCACGGCCGATTGCGTGGGTCTCGACGCTGAGCAAAGCGGGCATCGTCAATCTAGCGCCGTTCAGCCAGTGCAACATTCTGGGCTGGGATCCGCCCTACATCATGTTCTCGGCCAACACTCATCACGATGGCCGCCGCAAGGACTCGGTGATCAACGCGGAGGAGACTGGCGAGTTCGTGTTCAACATGGCGACCTGGGCGTTGCGCGAAGCCGTCGTGCTGACCAGCCACATCATGGAGCCCGGCATCGACGAGATGGCCGCCGCGGGCCTCACGCCGGAGCCCTCGCGGCTCGTCAAACCGCCGCGCGTGAAGGAAACTCCGATCAGTTTCGAATGCCGGCATCACCAGACGCTGGTGCTGCCCTGCGACACGCCGGGCACGGCCACGTCGATGGTTGTCGGCCGCGTGATCGGTGTCCACATCGCCGACGAGGTGATCAGCCCCACCGGCAAGATCGACATCCTCAAGGTGCGCCCGCTCGCCCGCATGGGCTACCTCGACTACACCTCGGTGACCGACATTTTCGAGCTGCGTCCCGAAGGTACCAGCGACCGCACCGTCATCGGCATGAGCGGCGGCAAGGCCGGCGTCAAACGGGCGGCCGAGTAGCGCTGAAGCGGAACACAACGAATAACGTGTTTCCCCCGATGTCGCCGCGACCACCTTGGAGCCTGCGTTCCCGGACGATCACGACCTTCAGGGCCGGGATCGTCACCCCTCGACTTCATTCACTGCATCGACCAGCAAGCCCCCGGCTCTGCGCGCCAATGCGCTTTGACCGGGGACGCGGGAGGGATAGGGACCGGCGTCCGCGAGAAACCTAGAGGCGGAGGCATGAGGGTAGTTGAGGGCAATCAAGACGAAAGACCTCTCCTCGATCCTCAGGTAGCTTCGCGCCACGGGCGCGACTGGGACCAGTCCCAGACTCTGCTGGGAGGGTGACCCTCCCAGGCCCACCCTCTTTTTGTGAGCAGAAAGAAGGGGGGCGGGGGATCCCCGAGCGGGGTCATGTTGCAGACATACCTACGCCATGGGTGGTCGTGTCGGAGACGCGCGCTTTCAGCACGATCAAGTCGCGTAGCGAGTTTTTGGCGATGGCCAATCTGAAGGGCGTGGCGACGTACGAAAAGAAAAGGGCCAGCCTTGCGACTGACTCTTTCCATGCACGGCGCGCGATTTAAGAGCGGCCGACAATCGACATGCTGACGCGCGCGATCCCCGAGCCGGTCATGCCGACGGCGGAGGCGGCAGCGCGCGAGAGGTCGATCACCCGGCCGCGGATGTAGGGGCCGCGGTCGTTGATCGTGACGGTTACGGAGCGGCCATTGTTGAGGTTCGTCACCCGGACCCGCGTGCCGAACGGCAGCGTCTTGTGGGCGGCCGTCATGGCGTTCGGGTTGAACCAGCCGCCGGAGGCAACGCGCTGAGGCTGCCAGTAGTAGGACGCGATGCCCGATCCAAAACCGGAGCCGCCGGTCAAGCTGGCAGGGGCTGCCTGTCGGCGCGTGCCGCGGCGCGGGTGAGGGCGGTCGCTCTGCTCGCTGGCGGCCACGCTTTGGGCGCGCTGACGTGTTGCGCGGTTCGTGCGCCGGGCGCGGGAGGGGGCTGTAGTTGTGCTCTGGCCGACGCCAGATAGCCATTCGCCGTTGGTGGGCTCATAGGCGGCCGCAGGCGTGGCGCCCAGGCCGAAGCCGGTCAAAAGTGCAAAGGCGCAAAGGGCGATAACAGTTCGTTTCATGGAACCTCCGATAGTCTACGTTCTGGTTTATTCGAAAGGGCGGCGGGATTGGTGGCGCGCGAAACGTGTCGTCCTCGCAGAGCTACGTTCCAAGAAGCTGGCCAAAAAGCTGACAGGCCGCTGGTGGGAATTCTGCTTGGTAACGGGGTGAGCACTGGCGTGCTCGATGTCGGTTGCCCCCGGACCCGATGACTTCATGGAGCCAAATCGGGTTTGCCCTTACTTCTCGTGCTTCGCCGCAGCGAAGCGCCGTAACTCATTCTGTCGCCTAGGGTTGATGTCGGCGTCGTTCCGGCGAGCGCACTAAGCATCTGAGACCGCGCGCGTCAATTCTGCGACAAACGCGACATGCCGGGATTGCATCGCTCATGGTTCGAACATCTACTTTGTATTCCATTCGTTCCCTGTGCCATGCGCTGTTGACACATCTGCTGCGTTGAATTCTAGTAAACGCATGGGGTTTTGCGATCTCCCCACAAGGCGACAGGCCGAAGCATCGCGTCCAGTGAAACCGTTATGGACACACAGGGGACGCATCATGCCGTCGTTTGGAACGATATCTGCTGACAAACTTGCTCGCCTGATCGGGACGCCGAAGTGTCCGACCATAATCGATGTCCGCATTGACGAGGACATCTCAGCCCATCCACTCACGATACCGGGAACGACGAGGCGGCCGTTTGCCTCCGCATCCGCATGGGCCGCGCAGTTCAGTGGTCAATCCGTGGTTGTCGTTTGCCATCGGGGGATGAAACTCAGTCACGGTGCGGCGGCTTGGTTGCGAGACGCAGGCGCGGATGCTGTTGTGCTGGAGGGAGGCATTGCCGGTTGGAAGGAAGCGTTGCTGCCACTGGTGCCGCTCGACAAGCTGCCGCCGCGCAACGCGGAGGGGCGTACCGTGTGGGTGACGCGCTCCCGGCCCAAGATCGATCGCATCGCCTGCCCATGGCTGATCCGCCGCTTCGTCGATCCGAAGGCGGCATTCCTGTTCGTTGCGCCGTCGGAAGTGTTGAGCGTCGCCGAGCGTTTCGAGGCAACACCGTTCGACGTCGAGAACGTGCACTGGAGCCACCGCGGCGAGCTTTGCACGTTCGACCTGATGGTCGAGGAATTCGGTCTTGGCGATGCGGCGATGCTGCGATTGGCGACAATCGTCAGGGCCGCCGACACCGCGCGGCTCGATCTGGCGCCTGAGGCACCTGGCCTGCTTGCCGCATCGCTTGGACTTTCGCGTATGTATGCCAACGATCTGGCGCAGCTCGACGCCGGCATGGCACTCTACGATGCATTCTTCCGCTGGTGCCGCGACGCGACCGACGAGAAGCACAATTGGCCCGCCAATAAGGCGCGGGGCTAAGGGGGCTGTATGACAAGTGAAACGCTCGATGCTCGGACCGGTGGTGCGGGCACGCCGCCCACTTTTGCCGAGGCGCTGGCCGTCTGGCTCAAGATCGGCCTGCTCTCGTTCGGCGGTCCGGCGGGGCAAATCGCACTGATGCACAAGATCCTCGTCGAGGAAAAGAAGTGGATCGACGAGAAGCGCTATCTGTCGGCGCTGAACTTCTGCATGCTGCTGCCGGGACCCGAGGCGATGCAGCTTGCGACTTACGTCGGCTGGCGCATGCATGGCGTGCGTGGCGGGTTGGCGGCCGGGCTGTTGTTCGTGCTGCCGGGCGCGCTGGTGGTGGCGGTGCTGACCGCGCTTTACTCGGCGTTCGGCAAGCTGCCGATCGGCGAGGCGCTGTTTCTGGGTATCAAGGCTGCCGTGCTCGCTGTCGTGGTGGAAGCGCTGATGCGGGTCGCCAAGCGCGCGCTCAAGGGCAACCTGGATTGGATGATAGCAGCGGCTGCTTTTGCGGGCATATTCTTTTTCAACCTGCCGTTTCCGGTGATCGTGATCGCAGCCGCACTGATCGGTTATTGGCGTGCGGCGGGGAGCGTTTCATCGGAAGCCGCCGCCATTCCGCCCGCCCCGGTGGCGTTTTCAAGTACGCTGGCGACGACGGCGCTGTGGCTGGTGATCTGGATCGTGCCGCTGCTGGTGGTGGCGGTCGTGTTCGGGCGCGGTCATGTGCTGACGGAACTCGGCTGGTTCTTTTCCAAGCTGGCGGTGGTGACGTTCGGTGGCGCATACGCGGTGCTGGCGTACATGGCGCAGGACGTGGTCGAGCATTATCGCTGGCTGACGCACGGCGAAATGGTCGACGGGCTGGGCCTCGCCGAGACCACGCCGGGGCCGCTGATCCTGGTGACCGAGTTCGTCGGGTTCCTGGCGGCGCAGCGGCATGGTGGCAATGCTCTGGGCCTGGGATCCTGGGGTATGGGTGTGCTGGGCGCGGTGGTGACGCTGTGGGCGACGTTCGCGCCCTGTTTTCTGTGGATCTTCGCTGGCGCTCCTTATGTCGAGCGGCTCAACGCCGAGCCACGATTGAAGAGCGCGCTGGCGGCCATTACGGCGGCGGTGGTCGGCGTGATCCTCAATTTGACGGTGTGGTTCGCGCTGGCGGTGCTGTTTGGCAAGGTGGACGTGGTGGCGAGCGGGCCATTCAAGCTGCACGTGCCGCTGTGGGCGACGCTGAGCCTGCCAGCGCTGGGCCTGTCGGTGTTCGCATGCGTGATGATGTTCGCCTGGCATCGCGGGGTGATGACCACGCTGGCGGTGTGTGCTGCGCTGGCGGTCGGTCTGCGCTTTGCGGGTCTGTAGCGCGGTACAGGGAAACCCGTCGCCGGTGCCTTGCATTTTTCGGCGACGGCACATATAGGCTGGGGCTGCGCGGAGATGTGGCCGAGTGGCTTAAGGCGGCGGTTTGCTAAATCGTTGTGCTCAGTAATGGGTACCGTAGGTTCGAATCCTATCGTCTCCGCCAATCTTGCCTCCAGTCTTTGGCGCCCTTTGCGGCAGGCGGTGGCGGGTTGGATCGCGTAGATATGCCTGACGATCCGTCCCACATTCTGCGCCGATTGCTGCAGCGTTTGGCCCTCACGGCGCGCGCCAGCACACTTGCCCGGGGCATCGCGTGGGGGTTCGACCGCTGGTCGGAACTGGGCACCGCTGGATACTCGACCGAGATCCGCCACAGGCTCAAGATCCTGAACCTGATCGCGGCGCTGATTGCGATCACGACAGGGATCTATGCGGTCCAGAACGTGTTCATGGACTTCCAGCGTTTCCTGCCGATCATCCTCATCAATGCCGCGATGTTCTTGGCTGCGCTGTGCATTCCGCTGTTGCACAGGTTCGGGCCGATTGCGGCGGGCATCACACTGGTCATTTGCGAGTACGTCACGCTGGTCGCGCTGTCGGCATATCTGGGCCGTAACGCGGGACTGCACCTGCAGCTTTTCGTCGTGGCGGCTGCGTCGTTCGTGGTGCTCGGATTCGAACGGCTGCGGCTGATCCTGCTGATTACGGTCTGCGGCCTCGCCCTGCATCTTTATGTGTGGTTCCGGTTTCCTCCGGAGGCGGCGCTGATTGAGGTGGCCCCGCTTGTTCGGACAGATTTTCCGCTGCGATAAGTGGAGGCTCTGCCGGGGTTAGACTGCCGAGCGGATCGGCAGGATGCAGTGTGGTCCGAAGTATGCCCGATCGGGCGTCATGCCGTCGAGGCT
>CAMDPA010000342.1 GCA_945903565.1 Devosia equisanguinis
ACCCGAGATCATGGCCTTGCTCCGGTCAAGCGTGCTCGGCCTCATCCGCCGCACCGGACGCAAACCCACCGAAGCCCGTCCCGCCTACGCCGCCCACCCCAAAGCCGCGATCAGGCTGCTCATGGGCTCATGAATTGAATTGCCCTGGGTTCCGCGCCCGTGTTGGCACGTATGGGCTTGGCCCCGCGGCTCGGCCCGGTCTATGAGTGTTATGGGGCGCTGATCACCGGCTGGGGGGCCGCTGGCGCTCCCGAGGGGGCGCGGGGGCGTGACGCAGCAACGCGCAGCCGAACGGGCGGATGACGACGGGCGCGTCGCTTCCGAAGACACGCGCGCTACTTTCCCTTTTGGCGTTGCGCGGCGGCTGGCGGCCCGCCTGGAAACCGAACGCGACCGGTGGTTCCTGTGGCTGCCGGTGCTCTACGGTATTGGCATCGCCATCTATTTCGCGCTGGGCGAAGAGCCCGCACTTCTCGTTGTCCTGATGCCGGTGCCGATCGCGCTGGTGGCGTGGCTGGTGTTGCGGCGCGGCACGCTGACGGTGCTGGCGACTGGCGCCGCGCTGGCGCTGACGCTCGGCTGTGCCGCCGCAAAAATTCGCACGAGCTGGGTGGCCGCGCCCGTGCTCGAACGCCAGCTGAACCTGGCGGAAGTACGCGGATGGGTCGAACTGGTCGAACCACGCGCGGGCCGCGGTCAACGCCTGACGTTACGCGTTGCCGCCATTCGCGGATTGACGGCCGAGCAACTCCCCGCCCACGTTCGTGTGCGCACGATGGTCGCCCTGCCCGGTCTCGTTCCCGGCGACGCCATCCGGCTCCGCGCGACGCTGGCCCCGCCCGCGATTCCCTCCATTCCCGGCGATTACGATTTCGCGCGTGCCGCGTTCTTCCAGCGGCTCGGCGGCGTCGGCTTTGCCCTGTCGCGGCCCGAGCGCGATCCGACTCTGGGCGCAGCGCCTGGGTTGCTGCAACTTGAAGCCTCGATCGCCCGCGTGGGCCTCGCCATCGGTCAACGCGTGCGCGCGGCCTTGCCTGGCGAGCGCGGCGCCATCGCCGATGCGCTGATCACAGGCGAACGCGGCGGCATCAGCGAAGCCACCAACGCGGCGTATCGCAACTCCGGGCTGTTTCACATTCTGTCGATCTCCGGCCTGCACATGACAGTGATGGCGGGCGCGGTGTTTCTCGCCCTGCGCTTTCTATTGGCCGCGATCCCCGCCATCGCGCTGCGCTATCCCATCAAGAAGTGGGCGGCCGCCGCGGCCACGCTTGCCGCGTTCGGCTATCTGCGCCTCCTTCGCCACGGTGCGATCCTGGGTCACGATCTCAATTATGTTCCTGGCGGTGCTGCTCGACCGCCCCGCGATTGCGTTGCGCAACGTGGCGGTGAGCGCGCTGGTGATTTTGGTGGTGCTGCCCGATAGCCTGCTCGATGTCGGCTTCCAGATGTCGTTCGCGGCTGTCGTGGCGCTCGTCGCGTCGTTCGAAGCCTTGCGTGAGCGCCGGGATCGGCGCGAGGGCGGCATGGTGCTTGGACCGATGTTCAAGGTGCCGCTGTTCTTCGGTGCGATCGTGCTGACGACGCTGATCGCGAGCATCGCGGTGGCCCCATTCGCGGCCTACCACTTCCACACCAGTCAGCAGTACGCGATCTTCGCCAACCTGATCGCAATTCCCGTTTGCAATGTGGTCGTGATGCCCGCTGCCCTGGCGACGCTGGTCTTGATGCCGCTCGGGCTCGAAGGCGTCGCCTTGTGGGTGATGGGCGCGGGAATCGACATCATGACGTGGTGTGCGAAAGCGGTCGCGGTTCTGCCCGGCGCGGTCGCGCGGCTTCCCGCCTTTCCGCAACTCGGGTTCGTGCTGATGGTCGCGGGGGGATTGTGGCAGTGCCTGTGGCGAACGCGGTGGCGACTGTTGGGGATAGCGGGCATTGCCGCCGGCGCCGCGGTGGCGCCGACCCTGGCGCGGCCCGACGTGCTCGTCGGCCGCGATGGCCAGATCGTTGCCGTGCGCAGCGAGACAGGGGCGCTTGCAGCATTCGCGCAGCGAGGCACGATGTTCGAGTTGTCGCGCTGGCTGGAGCATGATGGCGATGCCCGTTCTGCGCGTTCTGTCGCCGATGCCCAGCAAGGGTTCCGCTGCGATTCGGGCGGCTGCACGGTCACCGTTAAAGGGATGCTGGTCGCGATTTCGCGTCAGCCCGCGGCGCTCGCCGACGACTGCGCCCGCGCGGGTCTGCTGATCCTGACGATTCCGCGCCCTGAAACCTGCCAGCCCCAAGGCCCCGCGATCGATCTCTACGATCTGCGCGACAAGGGCACGCATTCGATCCGCATCGACGGTGGACAGATCAGCATCGTCACGGTCGCCGATGTGCGGGGTGTGAGGCCGTGGACCGCTACGCCGCCACGCCAGCGGCTGGCTGAGCGGCGGCTCGCGGCGGCCGTGGCGCGCGGCTCGCGTCTGGGCCAATTCGCGGCGCCCTTCGATCTCGCCGAGGACGAACGGCAGCGCCGGCCCGAGCTCGAGGACGACGAGGATGGGGAGCGGCGTTGATCCTGGAACCGGCCTTTGCCAGCGCCGATTCCAGCTAGCGCATCCCCAAATCATGTCCGTGGGAGCCAAGCCCAGATCACCCTGAGGGTGATACGAGGGATTTCATCCCCTCGTGCTCCCTGACCAGGGCGTAGCCCTGGACCCGCCCTGAAGAGTGGGTTTCCAGTTGGCGCCGCGCTCGGAGTTTCACGACAAATTGAGGGTCCAGAGACACGTCCCTGGTCGCAGAGCGCGAGAGCCCCGACGACAACGTCGTCAAAGCCCAAGTCAGCCTCTCGCATTCACCCGCAGGGTGAAACAAAGCTGGGCGACACCCTCAATACCGCCGCATCAATCCCACGAGACGGCCCTGCACCGCGACCTGATCGGGCCCGAAAATGCGCGTTTCGTAATTCGGGTTGGCGGCTTCGAGCGCCACGGCGGCACCGCGCTTGCGCAAGCGCTTCAGCGTCGCTTCCTCGCCTTCGACGAGGGCGACGACTATGTCGCCATTCTCCGCGGTGTCGCAGCGGCGGATGACGACGATATCGCCGTCGTGAATACCCGCCTCGATCATTGAGTCGCCCTTCACCTCCAGCGCGAAGTGCTCGCCGTTGGTGAGCAGATCAGGTGGGCAGGCGATGTCGTGGGTGTGGTTCTGGATCGCGCTGATCGGGACGCCGGCCGCGATCCGGCCCATAACGGGCACGGATACAGTTCTACTGTCGAGTTGTGTCGAGGGCGCAAAGTTGAGCGCGATCGGCGCCTTTGGCTTGCTGCCTTCGATGACACTCAAGCCCGTTCGTCGCGGCGGCTCCGTTGAGTTTTCCGGCAGCTTGATCACCTCCAGCGCACGGGCGCGGTGGGGAAGGCGGCGAATGAAGCCGCGCTCCTCCAGCGCCGTGATGAGGCGATGGATGCCGGACTTGGACTTGAGTTCCAGCGCTTCCTTCATCTCGTCGAACGAAGGCGGTACACCTTCCTGCTGCAAACGGTTGTGGATGAAGAGCAGCAGCTCTTTCTGCTTCTGGGTGAGCATCGAACAGTGTCTCCAGTTCCAAGATCGGTCTTCCGACCGAAAAGTGCGCCTGTTGGCCGAAGCGTACGATGGCGGCACAAAGTAGGAACACGATATCTGTTCCTTTCGTGTTCTTCAAGTGTTTCTTTTGCGAGGGAGATCGACACTGCGACTGCATGCCCCCCAGGGCGCTGACCGTGGGGTCACGCGGCGGGTATGCCCGGGGCATGTTGAAGCCAGGGGCGGTCCACCGTCAGCACGATCTTGCCGATGTGGGTGCCTTCCTCGATGCGGCGGTGCGCGTCAGCGGCGCGAGCGAGCGGGAACGTCTGGTCCATCACGACCTTGAGTTTGCCTGTTGCAAATAGCGGCCACACCTTTGCTTCCAGCGCGCCGGCGATGCCGGCCTTCACGTCGCGGGGGCGCGGGCGCAGGGTCGAGCCGGTCAACGTCACGCGCTTGACCATCAGACGCGCGATGTTGATCGAGACGTCGGCGCCTTGCAGCGTGGCGATCTGCACGATGCGGCCGTCCTCGGCGGCGGCGACGAGGTTCTTCTCCGTATACGGCCCACCGACCATGTCGAGCGTGACGTTGACGCCCTTGCCGCCGGTTGCCTCCTTGGCGGCGGCGACGAAGTCTTCGGTCCGATAGTTGACAGCGCGCGTTGCGCCGAGATCGAGGCAGGCCTGGCACTTGTCGGCGCTGCCGGCGGTCGCGATCACCTTGGCGCCGAACGCGACGGCGAGTTGGATCGCGGTCGTGCCGATGCCGCTGGTGCCGCCGTGGACCATGAACCAGTCGCCGGCCTTCAAGCCGCCGCGTTCGAAGACGTTGTGCCAGACGGTGAAGAACGTCTCCGGCACCGCGGCGGATTCAATGAGCGAGAGGTTGGCCGGGATCGGCAGCGCGGCCGATGCTTCGGCGATCGCGTACTGCGCGTAGCCGCCACCGTTGAGCAGCGCCGTGACGCGGTCGCCGGGTTTCCAGCGGGTGACGCCTTCGCCGATGGCGGCGATTTCACCGGCGGCCTCCAGTCCTGGGAGGGGCGAATGGCCGGGAGGCGCGGGATAGCTGCCCTGCCGCTGCAGCACGTCGGGCCGGTTGACGCCGGCGGCCGCGACCTTGATCAGGAGCTGGCCAGGTCCAGCGACGGGAACCGGCATCTCGACGGGGACCAGCACCTCTGGCCCGCCCTTGCCGCGGATCTCGATGGCTGTCATCGTTGCAGGGTGGTTGGCGGGCATTGACGTGGCTCCATGTCGAGGCGCGGCAGAGTTCGCAAGAGCCGTCTTTCCGGTTATGCGATTAAACTCTGCGGGCGGTGCGGACTTCGGCAGGTTGTGCACGAGGCCGCCCCACGGAACAAGAGTTGGTTGTTTTGGGCGAAGGAGGCGCATGGACATGGATTGGGACGACGTGCGGCCGAAGCCGAAACCAGACATCGTGGTCGGCGAGAAGCTCGAGAGCCTGTCGGTGGATGATCTCCTTCAACGCATCGCCGCGTTGGAGTCGGAGATCGAGCGTGTCAATACGGAGCTCGCGGTCAAGCGCGGGCGTGTTGCGGCGGCCGAGGCGCTGTTCAAGGAGTGAGTGGCAGAGGTAAACGGGAAGCGTGCGCCGCGCGGGCTGCGTGTTTACGTGGTGCTAACCATTCCAGGCTAATCTTGGGCGTATCCAGTCCTTCTAGATCGTGAGTGGTTCCTGTCCACTCTGTTTGACGCCTCCCTGTTAACTCACGAGCCGCTTCAAAAGCGGCTCGTTTTTTTTCGACCTCGCTTCCGCCTCGAATTCTTTCTATTTTGAGGCGAGTTGTTAACTGGCCGCTGCGATTGTGGGGGTTCTTGCCGGTTGGCGTGAAGCTTGCTCGTGTCGGCTGTAGAGATGTCGGCTGTAGAGGTGTCGCTGTAGAGGTTTGTTGCCGATGTGGCATAAATGGAAGTCGTCTGTCATGTCCCAGTTGAAATCCAATAGCCTTCCCGAAACCGTTTCGTTCGGCGAGCGTCTCGTCGGGTCGGCCCAGTTCGACCGCCTGTTTGCCGACGGCATGGCGCTGGTCGAGCGCACGGCGGGCTATCTCGATAGCGATGGTCGCGTCGATGCGCGCAAGCTCGTGCAGCCGGTTTCGATCGCTTATGCGACGGAGAGCATGCGCTTGACGACCCGGCTGTTGGAGCTGGCGTCCTGGCTGCTCATCCGGCGTAGTTTGAAGAATGGTGAGATCACCACGCGCGAGGCGGCTGTGAAGCGCGCCCGTCTGAAGATTGGTGGTAGCGGCCGTCCCAGCCACATTGCTCATTTCGATGCGCTGCCGGCTGGTCTGCGCGCGTTGATCGAGGAGAGCTTCGAGTTGAGTGATCGCGTTCAGCAGTTCGACCGCGCGGTCGAGGCGGCGCCAGGGAATGCTGGTGATCCCGTCGGCGATCAGCGCGCACGTCTGGAGACGGCCTTCGCGGGACCGCGGCTTGTCGTGAGCAACTAAGGACGGATCGCAAAAAAGCTGAATCGTGATCTGTGTGCGTGCGACCGTGTGACTCGGCAGCGCGGGATTCCTTGTCCCGGCGAACAGTCGTACGCCGTTGCATGATCGACAGACAAGCCATTCGGCAAAGATGGGAAGCCGTC
>CAMDPA010000343.1 GCA_945903565.1 Devosia equisanguinis
TCTGTACAATCGTCGACGCCCGCACTCGAGCCTCGACGGCATGACGCCCGATCGGGCATACTTCGGACCACACTGCATCCTGCCGATCCGCTCGGCAGTCTAACCCCGGCAGAGCCTCCACTTATCGCAGCGGAAAATCTGTCCGAACACGCGGGGGCACCTCACTACGCCTGGCCACCTTGGCACCGCCTGGGCGCAGTACCTCCTGTCACCGAAGTGGTCGAGCATCTGGCCCTCGTCGAGTACCCCTGCCCAGTACACGAACACTGGTGTTTCCAAGGTCGCGATCCTGATGACCGACGGCGAGTATAACCTCCAGTTCACGGGCAGCGCGACCAACTCGTCCGCAAAACAGGCCCTGATGCTGTGCAAGCAGATGCGCGACAACGGCGTCAAGGTCTACACGATCGGCTTCGGCTTCGCAGAGGGCGCTGAGCCTCCGACCAAGAACGTCGTGGCCATGGGCGATGACGAGCGCACGACGCCGGCCGGAATGAACGCCAAGGATCGTGCCCTCGACGTGCTGGCCAAGTGTGCAAGCTCGAACTCCAACTACTTCTTCCCTTACGACGGCAAGGCCCTCCGCAAGATCTTCAAGGACATCGGGAACTCGCTTTCGTCCGAGATCTCCGGTGGAAAGGCCCGGTTGACGAACTGATGTTCAGAAAATGTGCCCATCACAAAACGATGATCAATTCAACTGAAAGGACGAACCAATGAAAATGCTAATCGTAGCTCTGGCACTCTGCCTCACGATCCCCTCTGCCCACGCCGATGAAAGCGGAACACTGGGCCCGCCACTTTCTGGTTGCTCGGGTAACTGCCCCTGATCCAGACGTGACGGACTGAAAAATACTGGCGGCGTCGCTTTGGCCGGCGCCTCCCTCCCGAAAAGCAAAAAGGCCGCCCCGAGGGGCGGCCTTTCCGTTTTCGAGCCGCTCAAGCGGCCTTTACATCGAAGGTGAGGGGTTTCTTATCCTCCTCATGCTCCATGCCCGACTTCAAGGCGATGCCGATGTAGCGGACGCGCCCTGCGATTTTTGCTTTCTGTACGCCAAGTTCACCGAATTCACGACCAAACGTGGGAAGTGCCAACGGCTCCTTCTTATGTTCTTCGCACCACTCGCAGTAATCCTCGTACAAAGCCGTAGCAGTCAGACTAGAACCGTCCTGTGTCTCAATGCGCTCCTTGTAGAACAGTTGTACGTCGTTTTCAGGCGCAACCAGCTTCGGTGCACTCTGCGGCAACGACCTATTGTCGTTGGCGCTGATCCTAACCCTCGCTGGTACCACCGGGGCTGCCGCAATCGCGGAGGCCGCGGCTGCCACCATCACAGGCTGGCTGTGGCGGGTGGACAGGGTGGCCATGGCAGGAGCTGCCGGGGCCATACGCTCGTCAAGACGCCACTGACTGAAGGCGATGTACATACCAAGGCTCGACCCAACCTCGAGCAGAAGAGCGATAAAGATTATCATCGCCATCTGCACGTCCTCGACCTTGATCGAGGGGACAGCCACACTGGCGAGCTTCGCCAGAACCGCTGCCTGCGGATCAGCCTGGGCACTGTGTGCACCAGCCTGTACGTTCGCGACTTTCGCCCCATTGTCGGCGATGCGCGCTTCTAGAGTCGCCGCCTGTTGGGCAGACGCGAGCTCGGACAAAAGCGCATGGATCGACTGGCAGTAGTCACGGGTGGCCTTGGTCTTGATATCGGTGCACCCCGCACTCCAGTTCCATTCACGCTTCGTCTTCAGACCGTCCAATTCGCTCTGAACGGTACCGATCGGACGGTGCTGCGGGATACCAGCAAGCTGGGCCCGGTCACGCTCCAGATCAGTCCGCAGATCCTTATAGGACGCGGCCTGGTAAACACGCTGGCCGGACGTATCGTTCCGGTTGAGCGCGGCGTGGCCAAGTGCGGAGGTCAGCGAATAGGCTGTGACCACCAGCATCACCACGGCTGACGCAATCGCTTGCGACCACATGCGGTTGCGGATTGCGGCAAAGAAGAAGAATGGCACGAGAGCCTTCATACAGTCTGCGGCGACACTTGCGGCGCCGTAGATTTGCCCATCGTAGACCGTTCTTCCAAGACTGAAACCAAAACTCCAGTTCATCGCGGCAGAGACAGCTAACAAAACACCTGCGGCGAGGACCCCTAGTACCCCTAGAGCATGCCTTAGCATGTTGATGCCCTCATCGTCGTTGAGGGACCTGTTCGTGCACTCCAGACAAGACCACGCTGGTCCATTTATGAGGTGATGCACACATTCAACACCAAGGTGTTGCATCTCGGCTTGTTCCGCATCCGCCTATCGAGCAAGAGCCGACTGAGCTGTCGGCATCTTTGGCAGTTCGTTGGAAGCGTGTGAGCTGCAACTGGTATCGAATACTTCCGCATTGGCACTGTCGCATTCCATCGTCGCCGCTAGACTTTGGATTGTGACAGATCCAACACCCGCACCGGACGCGACGCGAAAGAGCGTCATACAAGCCTCAGGTTCTCCACATACGCGATTCGTCCGCGTTTTTGTAAATCTTTCAGCAAGGTTGTCGGCTCCCGGCGGCTAGTGGTCTGTTCTGGGGTAGGCCGGGCATCCACAGGTTATGCACATGCACGTCGGCATGGTCAGGCTGTGGGCAAGCTGTGGATCACTAAAGATGGACACCGAGGGCCGCCTGCGCACCAGATGTTGTGGCGCAACCAACATCACAGGTCCCCGCCCCTCAGCGACTGACCGCTTGAAAACGGGGCAATGTTATTACTGAATGGCGCTTATCAGGCCGTTCTTTTGGTTGGCATAGATCGTGTTTGGGCCTACATAAGACCCAATTCCTGCTGTGGTTGTGTCACTGACGCCACGATCTGCAGGACGCATCCGGCAGAAGGTTCTGCTTTCGTCGGGCGTGCGACGTGAGTGCGTTGTGTCGGGAGTTCGTGATGCGTGCGATATTTGGCCTGCTGCTTATCATGCTTGGGCTCGCGATGGCGGTTGTCTGGATGCCAAACCACGATGGTCAGCGGCAACTCGCTGCCGTTACCGAGATCGCAACGCAGGGCTTGCCTCGCCAGGCCCATCTCGCGCCGAACGATGATCGCAGTGCGCGTACGTTCTCACCGCATACTCCGCTACTCGCCTCGGTTGATCCTGCAGGTGGACGCGTGGCGGCGCATACTGCGGCCACTGCTCGCATCGTGGCACCTGTTTCGACTGGCACAGAGAACAAAGGTAGCGTCAGTGCGGCGGTCGCGCAGCCCTTGGCCGCCGCGAGCGTCGTCACGGGCTCGGTCGCCGCGGCGACGGCCGGCCTCGCTTCGCACGTGCAGCCGGTTGGTTTGACTGACGCGCAGAGTGCGGCTCAGCGTGCGCCAGCGGCAAGCTCGATGCCCAAGGAAGAATTGATCCGCAATCTGCAGCGCGAATTGAAGCGCGTGGGCTGCTACCATGGCGATGTCGACGGCAGTTGGGGTGCTGGATCGCGCCGGGCCATGGGGGCCTTCACCGATCGTGTCAACGCTTCGTTGCCAATCGAACAACCTGATTTCATTTTGCTGACGCTTTTGAAAAGCCATAACATCGCGATCTGCGGCAAGGACTGCCCGGCCGGTCAGGCGATGTCGGATACCGGCCGCTGCATGCCGAATGCCGTCGTCGCGCGAAACAACCGGAGCCACGACAAGCGGATCGGTTCGCGTAGTCGCGAGGGTGCGAACGAGCCGTCTGTCGCGACGACGGCGGAGCAGCCCGTCGCAGTCGCCATGACGCCCCGCTGGACGGCCAGCGTACGGCGGGAGGCGGGCGACACAACCGCATCGACAACCGCTGCCGTTGCGGCAGCGGGTGCGACCATTGCTGCGGCTACCTCGGTAACGCCGCTACCGGGCCGCATGGCCATGGGCGGTCCGCAGGCCGGTGCGGGCGCGTACATCGCGCCGCCTCTCGAACGTTCACCTGCGCGTGAGGCTGTCCGTGCCGCCGACCAAGCCGAGCCGGCAAAGGCGGTCGTTTCATCGCGGCAGCGCGCCCGCCGCACGGTGCGAGGAGGGCGCTCGTTTGCCCCCCCCGAGCTACGCCTACCGCTACCAACCGTTGCCGCCGTTGTTTGTCTACCGCGCTGCTCGCCCGATGGTCACGCCGCGCTACTATGCGTCGGCGCCGCGGCGTGTTCAGCGCAACTGGACCGCGACGTTCTTTGCCCCGCAATAGAGAACCAAATTGCGTCGACAACAGTCGCATGCCCGCCCGTAGACTGCCGCGTGCTATGCCGAGCCCGCAGCAGGGGAGGCCCGGCCGATGGCGTGATACACGAGCCCGGCTGCGGCCGCGTCGGCGGGTAGGTAGATGTTCCGCAGGTCGACAAGTACGTTGCCGGACATCGCGGCCTTGAGGGCGCGAAGATTAATCGCGCGAAACTCGTTCCACTCGGTCAGCACCACCACGATATCGGCGCCCTTGGCGGCCTCGATGGCGCTCTGGCACCACGTCACGCCTGGCAACTCCGTCGCGCCATGACGCTCGCCCTGCGGGTCGCACACACGCACGGTAGCCCCGCGCGATTGCAACATCGGCACAACGACGAGGCTCGGCGACTCCCGCATGTCGTCCGTATTCGGCTTGAACGTCACGCCGAGCACGGCCACCGTCTTGTCGCGCACAGACCCGCCGGCGGCCCGCTCGATGCGGCTCGCCATCGCGATCTTGCGCTCCTCGTTGACGCGGTGAACCTGCTCCACCAGTGACAGCGGCGTACGGGCCTCGCGCGCCGTACGCATCAGCGCCTGCACGTCCTTGGGAAAGCATGAGCCGCCATAGCCGGGGCCCGGATGCAGGAACTTGTCGCCGATGCGGCGGTCCTTGCCGATCGCGCTCGCAACCTGCTGCACATTCGCGCCGACTTCCTCGCACAGATCCGCGATCTCGTTGATGAAGCTGATCTTCATGGCGAGAAAGGCGTTGGCGGCATACTTCGCCAACTCAGCGGATTCGCGCGACACGAACATGACCGGCGCATTGCGCAACCCCAGCGGCTTATAGAGACGTTCCATCACCGCTTGGCCACGGGGATCGTCGCAGCCGACCAGCACGCGATCGGGATGCGTGAAGTCCTGGATCGCCGAGCCCTCGCGCAGGAACTCCGGATTGGAGCAGACCGCGAACTCCGCATCGGGCCGCAGTTTACGCATCAGCACCTCGATCTCGCGGCTCGTGCCGACGGGAACCGTCGACTTCGTGGTGATGACCGTGAACCCCTTGAGATGCGGCGCGATTTCCTCCACCGCCGCGAACACGTAGCTGAGATCGGCATGACCGTCACCGCGCCGCATCGGCGTGCCAACCGCGAGAAACACGAGATCCGCGTCGGCCACCGCAGGGCCGAGATCGGCGGAAAACGTCAGTCGTCCCGCCTTAACGTTCTTCTCCAGGAGGTCGTCGAGACCAGGCTCGTAAATCGGCACTTCGCCGCGTTTCAGGGCATCGACCCGGTCTTTCATCTTGTCGACACAAACCACGTTCCAACCGAACTCGGAAAAGCACGCCGCCGAGACGAGCCCAACGTAGCCCGCGCCAATCATGCAGATGTTCATCAGGCAAACTCCTCGTTGGAACGACCATGCGTTCGAAATTGGCAGGCCAATCTGATCAGGCCGCGCGGCCTTTATTCGGGCCCGTGCCCAGAGCTTCGCCCCATCGCCTAATCCAGATCGATATCCGGCACAATGCGGCGATAGGACGGCTACCCGACGACACCTCCTGGAGCGGCGGCGGCAGCGGTCTGCGCCTCGATCCAGGCCAGGAACCGAGCAGATCCTCCGTCTACAGGCAATACCAGCACTGCCGGATTGGTGAAAGGATGCATTCGAAGCGTCTCGGCCACCACCTTGTCTGCCAGCGTGCGGCGCGTCTTCATCACCATGGCCACTTCCTGTTCGCGCTCGAGCCGCCCCTCCCATATATAGATCGAGGTAAGGCCCGGGAGGATGTTGGCGCACGCCGCCAGCATACCTATCCCCTTGGCTCAGGTCGTCCTCTGAACTGACCCGTACCATCTACAACGCCTCGTCTCGTCGACCAGCATCCGCATCGTCCGCGGCGGGTGCGTGACGAGCTGCTCGAACACCCGCGCGGCGATCCGGCCGATGCCT
>CAMDPA010000344.1 GCA_945903565.1 Devosia equisanguinis
GATCGGCGAGTATCTCTGTCGCCTCGTCCGGCGCGCCGCCCCCCTCGGGCACCGCAAGGAAATCCCGCACCCGCTCCGTCCAATCGTCAGGGCTTGCATGCCCCGCGAGCTCGGCGCGCCAACCTTGCTTGCTTCGCGCCATCGCCCAATAGCCAACCGAGGAGCCGACCTTACGCAACGCTGGTTCCGCGACGCTGACCACAAAGCCGTACCACGCAGGCGCGAACGGCGTAATCCGCACCGGTGTGTGCTTCAGCTCCGGCTGTCCTGATACCGGATCGACGGCCGAAGCGATCAGCGTGTCGACGCGGGCGTTACTGGCGAGTTGATCGGTCCAGTGGATCGGAGCGAACACCGTGCCCTTCCGCAGGCGGTCGGTAACAAGAACTCGAAGCACGGTCGAGCCACGCTCGCTTTCGACGGTGGCGAGTTCGGCCGATCTCAGTCCAAGCCGCGTTGCATCATCGGGGTGAACCTCGACGAAGGGCTCGGCGATGTGGCTCATCAGGCGCGCGGCTTTACCCGTCCGCGTCATCGTGTGCCACTGGTCGCGGATACGGCCAGTGTTGAGCACAAACGGAAACGTTTCACTGATGAGCGCAGCGGGCAAGCGAAACGCGGTGGCGACAAAGCGTGCCCGCCGGTCCGGCGTGTAGAAACCGCCGTCAGCGAAAAAACGACGCTCCTGCGCCGCGGTCTTCTTGGGTCGCGGCCACTGAAACGGCTCGAGCCGTTCGTACTGATCTTCTGTAAACCTTTCGCAGGCGCTGATGTCGAGGTCCCGCGTGCCGTTGTTCTCGCACCCGGTCATTGCAGCGTACTCGCGGAAAATATCCGCAGGCGTTGTGTAGTCAAACGCGTCGGCCCGACCTGCGTTCTTGGCGATTCGCTTGCCGACTTCGGCGAGCTGCCACCAGTCGGGGCGCGCTTCGCCGGGCAACGGCAGGAACGAGCGCTGCCGCGAGATGCGGCGCTCGGAGTTGGTCACCGTGCCATTCTTCTCGCCCCACGCGGCGGACGGCAACAGCACGTGAGCCAGCGCGGTCGTATCGGTATGGCGCGAGACATCAGAGACGACGACGAACGGACATCCTTGCAGCGCCGCGCGTACGTCGTCGGCTTGCGGCATGCTGTCGACCGGGTTGGTCGCCATGATCCAGATCGCCTTGATGCGACCATCGGCAACGGCGCGGAACATATCGACGGCCTTGAGGCCGGGCTTGTCGGCAACCCGAGGAGAGCCCCAGAACGTCTGCACGATCCGCCGATGCTCGGCGTTGTCGAGATCCATGTGGGCCGCGAGCATGTTGGCAAGGCCGCCGGTCTCGCGGCCGCCCATCGCATTCGGTTGCCCTGTCACCGAGAACGGCCCCATGCCCGGCTTGCCGATACGGCCCGTCGCGAGATGACAATTGATGATCGCGTTGACCTTGTCGGTGCCCGCGGTCGACTGGTTCACGCCTTGGCTGTAGACGGTGACGACACGCTCGTGGGCGACGAACAGGTCATAGAATTGATAAAGCTGGGCCTGCGACAGCCCCGTCACACCTGCAATTCGGCTGATCGGCATCTGGCTCGCGGTCGCGAATGCCGTCTTGAAGCCCGTCGTATGCGCAGCGATGAAATCGGCGCGCGTCGCGTTGCCTCCGGCAAGCGCCATCAACAGGCCATTGAACAGCGCAACATCGCTGCCCGGCACCAGCGGCAAGTGCAGATCCGCGATCTCGCACGTTGCCGTTCGCCGCGGATCGATCACGACAATCTTGGTGCCGCGCTTTTCACGCGCCGCAACGAGCCGCTGATAAAGAACCGGATGACACCACGCGAGATTCGAGCCGACCAGCACGACAAGATCGGCCAGCTCCAGATCCTCATAGGTGCCCGGCACGGTGTCCGAACCGAACGCGCGCTTGTGGCCGGCCACCGACGACGCCATGCACAGCCGCGAGTTGGTGTCGATGTTGGCCGAACCGATGAAGCCCTTCATCAGCTTGTTGGCGACGTAGTAGTCCTCGGTGAGGATCTGACCCGAGACGTAGAAAGCCACCGAATCCGGCCCGTGCTCGGCGATGGTTTGCGAGAAGCGGCTCGCGACGCGATCGAGCGCGTGCTCCCAACTCGCGCGCTCGCCGCCCACCATCGGGTGCAGCAGTCGATCGTCCAGCGCCAACGTTTCGCCCAGCGCCGAGCCCTTCGAGCACAGCCGCCCGAAGTTGGCCGGGTGCTCCGTATCACCTGCAATAGCGACCGACCCATCCGATTTCTGCGTCGCGAGAACGCCGCATCCGACGCCGCAATACGGACATGTGGTACGAACTGTGACGTCGCCCATGACGTGTTCCTAATGCTGCCGGCCACCAGCTACAGGCCTCAAGCTGCCTGCTCGATGGAGAGGCGATTGAGATCGAGAAAAATACGGCCACCCTCGATCTTGAGCGGGATCGTGTGGGCTTGCCCTTCGTCGGCGCCTTGAGCTTTGCCCGTCTCCAGGTCGATCACCCAGTTGTGCAGCGGGCACGTCACGGATGTACCGTGCACGATTCCCTGACTGAGCGGCCCGTTCTTGTGCGGACAGCGGTCTTCGATGGCGAAGGCTTCCTCGCTCGCCGTGCGGAAGATCGCGATGCAGCCGCTTGCCGCCTTCACCACCCGGGCACCACGAACTGGAACGGAGTCGAGCGCGCCAACGTCCACCCACTTTGCTTGTGTTGCCGTCATTCCGCGGCCTCCTTGATGGTGAGATCAGCCATCGGCGCGAATTCGTGCGCTGCCTTGCCGCCGGTTGCGCGCTCGGCCCACGGATCGATCTGCGCGAATTTCTGCGAAAACACGAAGCGGTCGTAGAGCGCCTTGCGGCGGTCCGGTTCGGCCATGATCTGCTTACGGATCGTATCGAGACCAACGCGCTTGGCCCATTTGTAGATGCGCTCGAGATAGCGCCCCTGCTCGCGATAAAGCTGCGTCAGCGCGACGATCGCCTCGATCGCTTCCGACTCCGTTTCGACGTGCCCGAGCAGCTCGGTGCCCTTAATGTCGAGACCGGCGGCGCCCGCGAAGTGGATGTCGTAGCCACTGTCGACGCAGATTACGCCGACGTCCTTGCAGGTCGCTTCCGAGCAATTGCGCGGGCAACCCGACACCGCCATCTTGACCTTGGCCGGCGTCCACGAACCCCACATGAACTTTTCGATCTTGATGCCAAGGCCCGTCGAGTCCTGCGTGCCGAACCGGCACCAGTCCGTGCCCACGCACGTCTTCACGGTGCGCAGGCCTTTCGCATACGCCGCGCCCGAGACCATGCCGGCGGCATTGAGATCGGCCCACACCGCAGGCAGGTCTTCCTTCTTGACGCCGAGCATGTCGACGCGCTGGCCACCGGTGCATTTCACCGCGGGAATATTGAACTTCTCGACCACGTCGGCGATCGCGCGCAACTCCTTGGCGCTGGTCATGCCGCCCCACATCCGCGGCACCACCGAATACGTCCCGTCCTTCTGGATGTTGGCGTGCACGCGCTCGTTGATGAAGCGCGACTGGCTGTCGTCGACGTACTCGCCCGGCCATGTCGACAGCAGATAGTAGTTCAGCGCGGGCCGACACTTGGCGCAGCCGCACGACGTCTTCCATTCGAGCGCCTGCATCAATATCGGGATCGACTTGAGCGCCTTCGCGACGATCAGACGGCGCACGTCGTCGTGGCCCAGATGCGTGCACGGACACATAGGTTGCACGGCGGCGGGATTGTAAGCGTCGCCCAGCGTAACTTTCATCAACTGCTCGACGAGGCCGGTGCACGAGCCGCACGAGGCCGAAGCCTTGGTGTGGGAGCGAACGTCGTCCAGCGTCTTCAGGCCGAGCGTGCCGATCGCGCCGGTGATCTTGCCCTTGCATACGCCGTTGCAGCCGCAGATTTCCGCCTCATCCGGCAATGCTGCAACGGCCGCCATAGGGTCCAGCGGGGAGCCCCCCGCGAAAGCAGGACCGAAGATCAGCGTCTCCCGCATCTCAGAGATATCCGCGCTCTTCTTCAGCAGGTCGAAGAACCACGCGCCATCCGATACGTCGCCGTACATCACCGCGCCGATCACGCGGTTGTCCTTCAAAACCAGGCGTTTATAGACACCGCGCGCGGCGTCGCGAAGCACGATCTCCTCGCGGTCCTTGCCATCGGCGAAGTCGCCCGCCGAAAACAATTGAATGCCCGTGACCTTGAGCTTGGTCGCAACCGCGCTCGGCGTGAAGGTCGCATTCTCGTCGCCGGCGAGCTGGGCTGCGATAACGCTCGCCATCTCGTACAGCGGGGCGACAAGACCGAACACCTGAGCGCCGACTTCGGCGCATTCCCCAACCGCGTAGATATCGGGATCGCTGGTCCGCATCGTCGCGTCGACTTTGATGCCACGCCCGACGTCGATACCCGCCTCCTTGGCCAAGCCTGCGTTCGGTTTGATGCCAACCGCCATTACGACGAGATCGGCGGGCAGGCGCGTGCCATCTTCCAGCACGACAGCTTCGACCTTCTTCTCGCCGAGGATCGCCTTGGTGTTGGCTGTGGTGATGACGCGGATGCCGCGCGCTTCGATCGCCTTCTGCAGCAGATGGCCGGCGGGCGTATCGAGCTGGCGCTCCATCAAGGTCGGCGCGAGGTGCAGGACGGTGACGTCCATGCCCTGCTCCTTGAGGCCGACGGCGGCTTCCAGACCGAGCAGACCCCCGCCGATCACGACGGCCGAACCGCGCGACTTCGCCGCGATCAGCATCGCCTGCACGTCGTCGAGGTCACGGTAGGTCAGCACACCCGCGAGCTTGTGGCCCGGCACCGGAATAATGATCGGCAGCGACCCGGTCGCGATCATCAGCTTGTCGTAGGGCACCGTCACGCCGCGCGCGGAGGTCACGGTCTTGGCCTCGCGATCGATCGCGGTGACCGTCGCGCCCTTGTAGAGGGTCACGCCGTGCTTCACGTACCAGCCATCGCCGTGGATGACGATCTGCTCGAACGTCTTCTCGCCGGTAAGCAGCGGCGACAGCATGATGCGGTCGTAATTGACCCGCGGCTCGGCATTGAAGATCGTCACCTCGTAGGCATCGGGCGCGAGTTCGAACAGCTTCTCCAACGCTCGCCCCGGCGCCATGCCGTTGCCGATCACCACCAACTTCTTTTTCATCGGATCCGCGGCATTGCCGCCCCCTACCCACATCCATCTGGCCGCATCGCGCGAGGCGCTGCGTTGCATAGGGTTAATGTTGGCAAGAGCCGTGCCAGCTTCAGCATTGAGCCGTTGGTTAGAACTAATCGATTGATTTTAAAAACAACAACAGACACGACACCGACCCGTGGCAGGCAACTTAGAAAATGGTGCGCTGCAACTAAAAGCGGCAGAGCCTACTTCATGAGGCGAATAATTATGCAATTACATGAGCCGTCTAATTTTTATGCAACACAATAATCGCTAGGAAAATCAGCGCTAAAGCTCAGGCTTCAGCCTCGTTCGGCGGTTGGCACGTCCCTTGCGCAGGTTTCACTTAGTTAATGCCGCAATTGAGGGGACGACGAATGCCCGGTCCAAGCGTGGGTAACCTTCGACTGCTCAGCAGCGAGCCCAAGATCAAGGTGCTGCATCTGAGTTGGCTGGCGTTTTTCATCACCTTCCTGGTGTGGTTCAACCACGCGCCGCTGATGGCCTCGATCCGCGATACCTTCGCGCTCACGAAGGAGCAGGTCGCCGCGCTTCTCATCATGAATGTGGCGCTGACCATTCCCGCCCGCATCATCGTCGGCATTCTCGTCGACAAGCTCGGGCCGCGCCTGATGTATGCGGCCTTGCTCGCGATCTCGGGCGCGCTTTGTATCGCATTTGCCATGGCCACCTCGTTCGAGATGCTTGCCATTACGCGCTTTCTGCTTGGTTTCGTCGGCGCGGGGTTCGTCGTTGGCATCCGGGTCATCGCCGAGTGGTTCCCCGCAAAAGAGACCGGTTACGCACAGGGCCTCTACGCCGGACTTGGAAACTTCGGCTCGGCGATTGCAGCCATCACACTGCCGACGCTGGCGCTTGCATTCGGCGGTCCTGACGGCTGGCGTTGGGCGATCGGGACGACCGGCGTGATCGCACTCGTCTACTCAGCGG
>CAMDPA010000345.1 GCA_945903565.1 Devosia equisanguinis
CGCAAAGCCAAGAGGTGCGCCGCCTGACGGCTCGCGCCTCTCTCGACATCATCGGCGTCCCCTGCTTCCGCCGATGATCATCCGAACCCGCCGAAGCGGCCAAGTCGTGTGCTATCAAAACCAGACAAGTCCAAAAGCTACTGACAGCACCTTCCGCTGCACCTTCGGCTTGCTGTCCGATTCACGCTCGGCGCTCAGCGCGAGGCCTGCTTGCCGAGCGGACGGCGGATCTCGCTTGGAGACGTATAGAAAGTATGCCGGCCGTAGCGGCCGAGCTCGTTCATGCCGAGCCGCCACACGGGCTTGAGGTCCGAGCGATGAAAATGCGTTGCGGTGAGCATCTCCTCGAGCCAAGCCCCGCCTTCGAGAATGTCTTCCGCTAGGGCTTGGGCGTTGTGCCAGGCATCGCCGAAGGGTGGCCCCAGCCGCTGCTTGGCGCAGGCATAGGAGAACTGGCACTTCTCGCCGTTCTCGACGCCTTGGTTCGTGACGTCGCACACCTTCTTCGGCCAACTACCGGCCAGGATCCGGTTCAGCACCACCTGCGCGACAGCGATCTGACCGGCGACAGGCTCTCCGCGCGCCTCATAGTAGATCGCCTCGGCGAGGCAATGCCGGTCTTTTGCGGGGATCGCGGCAAAAGCCGTGTTATAGGGCGAGCCGCCATAAATCACGACAGCGTTGTCTTCCGGTTTTTCCGCTCCCACCGCCTCGTTACGAGCGGCCACAACGGGTGGCGTTGCGTTGCCGCCGCGCATTGCCGGGCTCTCACCGGTCTTGGCACCCCCGCAGGGTCGCGACGATGGTGTGCGAGGTGGCGGGGTCCACCGCGGCCAGGGTCAAGCGCGCAACGCACCAGCCAAGCAGCACCAGACCGATGGCCACGGCAAACGTCGGCACCTGATCAAGGTGCACATTGTGGAAGAAAGCATGGGCGTCGAACACCCGTCGTGGGCTGGCGGGCTTCTGCTGCTGCGACGCCTGTGCCTCGACTGGCCGGACAACGACCGGCGGCAGCGTACTGATATTGCAGGCAAGACCGGTATGAACCGACCGCATCGCGGCTTCGGCCTTGGCGAGCGCGCGCTTCGCCTTGTGGTGCGAATGTTCGATGCGCCGCACGCGCGCCAACCGCCCACTCGTGGCAATTGTCGCGGCGACCAGAACAATTCTACGACGGCGGTACCGTCCGACTTTTGGCACGTTGGCCAAGTTACTATCCGTTGGTCTGAGCCGCACACATGTCGGGCTGTTCCGCGCTTCCGCCTGAGCGCAAGGCGCAGCACAGCTGCGCATGGCCTTGACTACGCCGTGCGCGGATCGAGTTCAATCGCAATTCGGCCACAAACCTTAATTTATCGCATCTGCTTGGAGACGTCGGGTCTCGACTTATTGGCCTTCCAGCGTTCACTTCGAGCGTCGTGTTGTAAAGATCGCTCAGCGCAACCCTTGCGGTGGCGCCGGGCTACGCGTATCTGATCGGAAATGAGCTCCCCACCCGTCATTGCGATCATCGGCCGCCCCAACGTCGGCAAATCCACGCTGTTCAACCGGTTGACCGGCAAGCGCCAGGCGCTCGTCTCCGATTTGCCAGGCCTGACACGCGATCGCCGCGAGGCGCCCGGCGACCTCGAAGGCAACGCGGTCATTTTCGTCGACACCGCCGGCCTGGAGGAAGGCGCGCCCAGCTCACTGTCCGGGCGCATGCGCAAGCAGACCGAGGCCGGCATGCAGACCGCCGACCTCGTACTGTTCGTGATCGACGCACGCGAAGGCATCGTGCCCGCCGACGAACAGTTCGCGCGGCTGGTCCACGTCACCGGAAAGCCGGCGATCCTCGTCGCCAACAAATGCGAGGGCCGCCGCGGGCTCGACGGCATGTACGAGGCGTTCGAACTGGGCCTTGGCGATCCCGTGCCGATCTCGGCGGAGCACGGCGAGGGGCTGATCGACCTCATCCACGACATGATGGCCGCGCTCGGGCTGAAGATGCCCACGCGCCAGCGGACCGCGACACGGCGCGAGATGCAGGAGCAGCCGGCCGCTGAGCCTGAACCCGCGTCCACCGACAACCGGCCGATGCGCGTCGCCATTGCCGGCCGGCCCAACGTCGGCAAGTCGACGATGGTCAACGCGCTGCTCGGCGAGGACCGCATGATCACGGGACCAGAGCCCGGCCTCACACGTGATGCGATATCTTCCGATCTCCAATTTCAGGGCCGGGCCATCCGGCTGTTTGATACGGCCGGCTTGCGCCGCAGGGCGAAGGTGGAGGAACTGGCGGAGAAACTCGGTGTCTCCGATACGCTGCGCGCAATCCGCTTCGCCGAGGTCGTGGTGCTGGTGATCGACGCCGAGCGGGCGTTCGAGGCGCAGGACCTGACCATCGCGCAGCTCGTGGCCGAAGAAGGCCGGTCGCTCGTCATCGCGATCAACAAGTGGGACCTCGTCGAGGACAAGCAGCGCAAGTTCAACGATCTGCGAGAGCTCGTGAAAGACCGCCTGCACCAAGTGAACGGCGTCACGCTGGTCCCCGTCTCGGCGCTCGCCGACCGCGGGATGGACAAGCTGATGCAGGCCGTGCTGGGGGCCTACGACATCTGGAACAAGCGCGTGGCGACCCGCGATCTCAACACGTGGCTGCACGAGGCGATGCAGCGCCACGCCCCGCCGGCCTCGCGCGGCCGCCGCATCAAGATACGTTTCATCACGCAGCCCTCGACCCGGCCGCCGACCTTCGTCGGGTTCTGCCAGCGCGCGGACGGCATGCCCGAATCCTACAAGCGCTATCTCGTGAGCAGCCTGCGCGAGGCGTTCGATCTGCCGGGCACGCCCATCCGCCTGCAGTTGCGCAAGGGCGATAATCCCTTTGCGAAGAAGTGACTGATTTCACTGCTCCTCGGCATTGGCAATATCGGGCCGCCGCCAGAGATAGACGGCGATCGCAACCATCGCGATGCTGACGGCGGCGCCGACAATGTAGAAGGCCGCCTTCAATCCCGCGGCTTCCGCGATCAGCCCCATGGCAAGCGGCGCGATAATCGACGCGATCCGGTTCGCCGTGCCGCGCAGGCCGATCGCCTTACCCTGGTTTGCCCGCCCAGCGCCGCGCAGCACCAGCGTGATGATCAGCGGCTGGGCAAGGCCGTTGGCGCCGGAGCGCAGGAACATTGCCATCTGCAACAGGAAATAACTGCCCAGCAGCGGCGTCGCGCAGATCAGCAGCATGCCCGCCCACAGCGACAGCAGCACGATCCATAACCCGCCGATGTAGCGCGTCAGATGCGTGGTCAGCAGCGAGAACAGCGCCGCGCCGATCGCGCCGGCTGGGCTGAGCAGACCAATGGCGGTTCCGGTGATGCCCATCTCCGTCAGCCACGCCACGTAGAACGAGCCCTGCACGGCATTGCCGACATGCATCAGCGCGCCGAGCAGGACGATCAGCACGACGGCCGGCGAACGCAGGAGCTGGAAGGCCGTGATGTAGTCGGACAGCTTCGGCAGCATGTCGCGTCCACGCATCGCCAGCTTGGGGCCGTCGCCTGAGCCAGCGCCGCCCAGCGGCCGCGCGGGCAGCCACAGCGCGCAGACAACCGCGCCCGATGCCCACACCGACATCATGATGAAGGCGCCCCAGGGCCCCGCGAGATCCCATGCCACGCCCGCCATCGGCGGCGCCGCGAGCTGGCTGATGCGAATGATCGCGCTGAGCCGGCCGGCATAGACCGTACGCCCGTGCATATACTGGCCGATCATCGTCTGGGCACCGAGCCAACCCATCGACTCCGACAGGCCGAGCAACATCTGCAGCACCATCAGGGCCCAGATCGACGACGCGACCGGATAGAGCAGCGGCACGACCGCGCCCAACGTCGTACACGCCAGCATCACCTGCCGCGCACCGAACCGGTCCATCAACGCGCCGCCGTGGATCGACAAGACCAATGGCAGGACATGCGGCACGCTGAACATCAGGCCGAACAGCAGCGGCGAGGGGTTCATCGTGTAGACGTAGAGCGGCACGATGACGGCCGAAACGTAGAAGATCGACGTGCTGAACAGGCCGACGCCATAGACCGCGGCCTGTATGCGCCACGGCACGTCTTCGTGGTCGGTCGTGATCATGCCGGTCTTGGTGCCCCATCATCGAGAGTCGCACGATCAGCCTACGCGGTGGGCGGGGCGGGTTCCAGTGGGGGCGATCGGCACGGTTGCATCGTGCTTTCCTTTTGCCCGCGCGGCCGCCATCATCCGCGGCTGTAGGATCTATTCGACGGGAGCACCCAGCATGATCATCGACATGCACTGCCACTTCGTTCCACCGGACTACTTCGCGCTGGTGAAGTCGCGGCCCGAATTCGACGTGCGCGAAGTCGAACGCAAGGACGAGCGGCTCGATATCATCGTGCGCGGCGTGCGCCATGCGCTCAACGACACGTTCTTCGATGCGGCGCCGCAGATCGCGCGGATGGACAAGCTCGGTATCGACCGCACGGTCGTGTCGCTGGCGACGCCGCTGATCAACTATTTTTCGGAAGCCGGGTTGGCAATCGAGGCCGCGCAAGTGTGCAACGACGGCTTTGCGCGCCTGGTCAAATCCGATCCCAAACGTTTTGCCGCCTGGGCGTTCCTGCCGATGCAGGACCCGGTCGCGGCTGCCGCCGAATTGAAGCGCTGCGTCAGGGAGCACGGCTTCGTCGGCGGGCACATCGCGACCAACGTGCGCGGCGCGTACCTGCCCGACGAGCAGTTCGCGCCGGTATGCGAGATGGCGCAAGAGTTGGGCGTACCGCTGTTCATCCACCCGGCCGATCCCGCCGGCAAGGAGCGCACCGCCGAGTTCGAGCTGACCGTGATCGCCGGCTACATGTTCGACACCACGATCAACGTCTACCGCATGATCTGCTCCGGCTTCCTCGACCGCTATCCGCGCCTGAAGCTCGTGTGCGCGCATACCGGCGGCTACGCGTTGATGCTGCGCGGGCGCATGCAATGCGAGGTCGAAAAGAACCCCGGTATGCAACGCACCTTGCAGCGCCCGGTCGGCGATTATCTCGCCCGCCTCTACTACGACACCGCCGGTTTCGAGGAGGGCTACAACAGCTTCGCGGCGAGCGTCGTGCCATCTGAGCACTTGCTGTTCGGCACCGATGCACCGTTCCTGCTGGTGCTCGCCGATCCCATCGGTTTCGTGCGGCGCTCGATTCCCGGAGCCGCCGGCGAAGCCGTGCTCGGCGCGAATTTCGAGCGGCTGATCGCGAGAGGAGCCTGATCAGCACTCCTTCTTTCAGTGGAAATCGCGCGACTTCGGGATGACGCGATGGTCGCGCGGATGGCCGGCAAAGCGCGGGTGCTCTCTAGCCTTGTCCTGCCCACGCGCCGAGCCCGGATCGGGGCGCCGGACTTCGTCGGCGTTGGCGATCGGTATTTTCATGTCCGCCGCCCACTCGGTGAGATCGAGCAGCCAGTCGCTCGCATCCTCGAGCTTGGCCGAGACGACATGGATGATGTCCTCGTGGCGCTGGATGCGGCCACGGATCAGGATCAGCCGCGCGGTCATCACGATCTTGCGGAAGCGCTCCAGTTGCTTCGGCCAGACCACGGCATTGGCGACGCCCGTCTCGTCCTCGATCGTCATGAACACGACGCCCTTGGCGCTGCCCGGCCGCTGCCGCACCAGCACCACGCCGGCGACCGACACCCACGCGCCGTCATTCAAGCCGCGCAGCGCCCCGCAGGACGCCACACGCGCCGCCGTAAAGCGCGGACGCAGCAGCTGCATCGGATGCGCCTTGAGCGACAGCCGCAGCGTCTGGTAGTCGTTGACCACATGCTCCCCGAGCGGCATTTCCGGCAACACGACCTCCGGTTCCACACCGATCTCGCGGGCCTGCGCCCACCCAAACAGCGGCAGCGGCTCGGGCGAGCCGAGCGCCTTCACCTCCCACAGCGCCTGCCGCCGGTCGAGCCCGATGGATCGGAAAACATCCGCCGCGGCCAGCCGCTCCAGCGTCGCCGGCCTGACGCGCGCGCGCTGCCACAGGTCGTGGACGGAACGGAACGGTGTCAGACCCTCCGGGTCTGACACCGGGCGCTCCAGCTGGGATGATGCCCCG
>CAMDPA010000346.1 GCA_945903565.1 Devosia equisanguinis
GCGCCTCGAACTCGGCGGCGGTCTTGGGAAAATCCCGCCACAGATCATCCGACTTATGCTGTGTCATGGCGCCAACTCCTGGTTGTCGCCGGTAGACCATACAATTGCGCTGAATTTGAGGGACCTGAGGCAAGGGGATAGGTATGCAGCCGATTGCCCTCAGGCGACCTGACCCCATGACGCATCATAATGCCCTGCCGCGCAAGCACAACGACTGCTTTAACATGACACCGATGTGAGGTTATCGGATCAAGCTGCTGGCATCGCCACGCCGCGAATAGGCGGTGCGAAATTACTTGAACTCCACCACCTTCTGCTTCTGGTCGCCCAGCCCCGCGATGTGCAGGTGCATCACGTCGCCCGCCTTCAGGAACGTCGGCGTCGGCTTTTGACCGAGCGCGACGCCCGGCGGCGTACCCGTCGTCACCACGTCGCCCGCTTCCAGCACCATGAACTGCGAGATGTAGTGAATCAGGTAATGGCAGCCGAAGATCATCGTCTTGGTGTTGCCGTGCTGCTGGCGCTTGCCGTTGACATCGAGGAACATGTCGAGGTTCTGCGGGTCGGCGATCTCGTCGGGCGTGACGAGCCACGGGCCGAGTGGGCCGAACGTCTCGCAGCACTTGCCCTTCATCCACTGGCCCGAGCGCTCGATTTGGAAATGCCGCTCCGACACGTCGTTGCAGATCGCGTAGCCGGCGATGTAGCTCGGCGCATCGGCTTCCGAAACGTAACGGGCGCGGCGGTTGACCACGAACGCGATCTCCAATTCCCAGTCGAGCTTCAACGAGCCCTTCGGGATCATCACGTTGTCGTTCGGCCCGACGATGGTGTTGGCGAGCTTGTTGAACAGGATCGGCTCGGGCGGGATCGGCATGCCCGCTTCCTTGGCATGATCGGCATAGTTGAGGCCAACCGCCAGGAAGTTGCGCACGTCCCCGACTGGCGCTCCAATGCGCACGCCGGCAGGCGCCAAGGGCAGGCTGGCCGGATCGATCTTCTTCAGCTTGTCGATCGAGGCCGGCGCCAGCGTCTCGCCAGTGATGTCCTTGACGTGGGCGGACAGATCGCGAATGGCGCCTTGAGCGTCGACCACGCCGGGCTTCTCCTGGCCGGGCGCGCCGAAACGGACGAGCTTCATGGGTATCTCCTGTGATGCGGGATGTGGATGGGATCGGGCCTATCGGTAGGACGTCGAGGCGTTGCCGTAAAGCAGGATCAGTTTGCTTCGGGAATCGAGCTCACGTGGGCGGCGACGATCCGCCAGCCCTGCGGGAGCCGCGCCCAGGTCTGCATCTGCCGGCCGACCTGCCCCGGCATCGAGGGGCGATGGAACAGCGTCGAGGCAACCGCGCAATCCCGCCCATAGGCCGTGATGACGGTTCGCGACAGCGTGCGCGTCAACCCAACCGGCGAACGCGCCGCGCGGAACGCGTGGATCTCCTTCGCCCCATACAGGATTTCGGCCCCGCCATAGCGGATCGTGCGCGGATCATCGTGGAACAGCTCGGTTAGCGTATTCACGTCGTTGGCCAGCAGCGCCTGCTCGTAGCGCTCGAACGCAGCCGTCACCTCGGCCACGACCTCCGGAGTATCGATCTGCATGTTGCCTCCTTCTCAGTGTTGAACCCGCCGGGAACATAGGGGGACGGCGGTCTTTTCCTAGCCATCATCTCAGCTTTGCAATTTACCGCCACTAGTTCTACAAGGCGGTCCAACCCAGGAGATTTTCATGCCCAATATGTCGGACGCCGCCCGCAAGCGCATACAAGCCAAACAACGTAAGGCAAAAAGCGCCTTGAAACGCGCGGCCAAAATTGCCAAGCGTATTCGCAACAGCGCCACGTGATGTAGCCATCTCGGCCCTGCCGCACGCTCACGCCGCTACGTAGGGCGGAATAGGCCATTTCGGCCATATTCCGCCGGCTACGGACAAGCGGCACACCACGATCACGCCCTATGCCCCCACCAACCTTGCTGCGGACCCCCGCCGCGGGGACAAGTGTGTTTGGCTTGCGCCGAGAAAGACCGTTTGAAACCGTAGGCTCCCGCCTTCTTTTCGGCCGCCGAATCAGATTGGACTTGGCGCAACAACAGATGATGCGGCGTAGTTTCGAGCGGGGGATTTGTCCATGGAACGCGTGATCCGGCGGACACGAGACAAAGCGGTGGAGGCTCCGGCGGCGACACCCAGCCGCCGCGAGGCAAAACCAGCGCGAGCCGCCACCCAACGACCGCAAGCCGCCAAGCCAGCCTACGAGAAGCGCACGATCGCGCTCGTCTACGACTTCGACGGAACTCTGTGCCCGCGACCGATGCAGGAATACGCATTCCTGCCCAAGATCGGCGTCGATGCGGCGGCGTTCTGGAAGGAATCCAACAAGATCGCGCTGGAGCAAGGTGCCGACCCGCTCATCACCTACATGCACCTGCTCTACAAGAAGGCGAAGGCCGCCGGCATCCGCATCGACCGCGAGGATCTCGTGGCGCAGGGCCGCCAGGTCGAATTGTTCCCCGGCGTCATGACGTGGTTCGACGAGATCGATGCCTACGTCCGCACACACGAGCAGGCCGAGAACGTTGGCGTGCGGCACTACCTGATCTCATCGGGCCTTGCTGAGATCATCGAGGGCACACCGATCTACAAGCGGTTCCACAATGTGTTCGCATCGGAATACTGGTTCGAAGCCTATGATCTGCCCTATCCAAAGCGCGTGATCACCGACACCGGCAAGACGCAGTACTTGTTTCGCATCAACAAGGGCGTCGAGAACCTCTCCCACAGCATCAACAACCATATGCCGGAGAACGTCCGGCCGATTCCGTTCTCGCACATGGTCTACTACGGCGATGGCGATACCGATGTGCCGTCGATGGCCGTGATGCGTAAGAACGGCGGGCACGCAATTTCGGTGCACGCGCCGGGCAAGCCGAAGGAAAAGTGCATCGACCTGTTCAAGGCCGGCCGCTGCGATTTCTTCGCGGCCGCGGACTACCGCAAGGGCTCCGAGCTGTTCCGGCGCACCAGTCTGCTGCTCGACCGCATACTCGCCGACATCCGCGTCGAGGAAGAGATCTGGCGGCTTGGTCGCGAGATCGAGGGCAAGGCCCCGCGCTGAGTGCAAGGGTCCCTTGCAATCCGCATCTGGCAGCGGCCAACCCCCCGAAAACGCAGTCAATTACTCCTTCTGGAGCCTTCGTCGTAGGCGACCTGGCCTATGGTGATGGCCGCCGCTTCAAGTGATAAGCATAGGGTCGATGTCATCCGCTCGATGGGCAGTATCTGCTGAAGAGTCTAGCCGCCGTGGCCCCAAAACTCACCCGCTCGCTGGTCGTCCTGATCGAGGATGATAATCGCGTGGCGCCAGCCCTGGCGATGCTGGTCGAAGATTGGGGCTTCGAGTGCATCGCCGTTCGCACACCGGCTGCCGCCGTTGACGAGCTCGGTCCGCGCATCGGCGAAGTCGTCGCGATTGTCGCGGACCTGTCGCGGGACGATGCCTTCACGGGCCGCCGCAGCGCGGAAGCGATCGCGGGCGCGTTCGGCACCGACATTCCCCGCATCGTGACAACGAACGAGCCGGCGGAGGCGCGGGCGCATGGTTTTGCCGATGTGCTGGCGAAGCCGTATGAACCCGAAACGCTGCGGGATTGGCTGCGCGCGCTGCCTGCTGCGTCGCGCGTCAGCCGGAGTAGCGCAACGGAAAGTGGCGCAAAGGAAAGCAAGGCAGGATAGGTGGTCGGCGGCGTTCTCCCGCCGAGCCACCCGGCCACTCCGCCTCAATCCACCGACATGCCCAGCGTGCGGACCATCTTGCCCCAATCTTCGAGCTCGCGCTTATAGAAGACCGTGCTGTCGGCCAGCGTGCCGGACATCGGCGCGAAGCCGATCGCAAGCAGCCGGTCGTTGACGTCCTTTTCCTTCAATACCTCGGCGATTGCCGCAGCCTGTTTCGCCACCACGGCCGCGGGCGTCTTGGAGTGGGCGAAAAACCCAGCCCACGACGACCACACGATACCGGGATAGCCATTCTCGGCGTAGGTGGGCACCATCGGCACGGCCGGGAACCGCTTCTCCGTGGCAATCGCGATGCCGGTCATCGCGCCCGAAACGATCTGTGCAGAGACGCCGGACAAAGACGCGGAGACAAAGTCCACGTGCCCGCCCATCGCTGCGTTGGTGGCGTCGGGCCCGCTGCGGAACGGCACGTGCGCCACGTCGATCTTGGCGATGGTGCGGAAGAAGTACTCGCCCACGATATGCGACCCGGTGCCGACGCCGGCGCTCGAATAGTTCACCTTGAGGCCCTTCTTGGCGGCGATGAAATCCTTCAGCGTCTTGGTTGGGCTATCTTTGCTGACGGCCAGTGTTTCAGGCGTGGTTGCCGCAATGGAAACCGCCTGCAGGTCGGCGATGTCGAAGCCTTTGTTCTTGTAGAGCGTATTGTTGATAGGCAGCGCGGCGGTGGTGACGAGCAGCGTGGTCCCGTCCGGGGCCGCTGCGATCACCGCCTTGGCGGCCAAATTCGCGCCCGCGCCGGGCCGGTTCTCGATCACGACCTTTTGGCCAAGGCGCTCGCCGAGCCTGTTGCCGACGATGCGGGCGATCGAATCCGCCGAGCCGCCCGCGCCAAAACCGACGATCAGATTGAGCTGCTGCTGGGCCGCGGCGGGGCCGGCCATGACGGCGATAGTCGAGGTGAAAGCTAGGTACTGCAGCGCTTTGCGCATGATGTCGTTCCTCCCGATTGGTAGCGCGATCTGACGGAGGCCCCCCACGTGAGTCAAGCCACTTGCCAGGTGCCCATTGCCAAGTGCCCATTTCAGAGTGGAAGGGCAGCAGGCGGCCACCACTTGCCTTTTCGCCGCGCGCTGTGCAGCTTTGCCCTATGAGCGACCAACATATCCGCCCGGCAGCGCCCGGGGACATATCGGCGATCACCGCAATCTACACGCCCGCGGTGCTGCACGGCACGGCGACCTTCGAGCTGGAGCCGCCAACCGAAGCGGAAATGCTGCGCCGGTTCACAGAGATCACGGCTGCGGGCTATCCTTATCTCGTCGCAGAGCGGGGCGGCAAAGTCGTGGGTTATGCCTACGTCAGCGCATACCGGACGCGGCCAGCATACCGTTTCGCAGTCGAGGATTCGATCTACGTGGCGGCGGATCAACAGGGGCAGGGCATCGGGCGGTCACTGCTCAGCGCGTTGATTGAGGCCTGCGAAGCCCGCGGCTATCGTCAGATGATCGCCGTGATCGGCGACTCCATGCAGATCGGCTCGATCGCTGTGCATCGCTCCGCCGGATTTACATTCTGCGGAACACTGCACGCCGTCGGATACAAGTTCGGACGCTGGATCGACAGCGTGAACATGCAGCGTGCCGTCGGCGAGGGCGATCGTACGCCGATCAGTTGACCAGCCGCAGCTTCTTGTCGAACACCTCGAGCACGCGCTTCAGGTCCGGCCCGCGCTTAAGAACGAGCCCGTTCGCTGCGACGACGCTGTAGGCGCCCTGCTTGCGCGCCAGCTTAGGGTTCTTCTCGATGCGGAAGAGCGGGAACTCTGTCGCGCGCCGGAAAACCGAGAAGACCGCCGTCTCGCGGCCCATGTCGATCGCGTAGTCGCGCCACTCACCGGCGGCCACCATGCGCCCGTAGACGGCAAGAATGTCGCTGAGTTCCAACCGGTTGAAGCAAACCTGCGATGGTGCCGACGAACCGGCCGCAGGGTGAGACTGAGAGGAATTCGCGGCCCCGCGTTGGTTGGACGGTTTGTCCCCCGTCGAACGCTGCCGCAACGGTATCGGTTCGCTGTCGCTCAACGGCGCCTCCTGCTGTCGCTTCCCCATCATAGTTGCGTGGAGAACGGGCGATTGCAAGCAAGACTCGACCAACCGTTGTTCCCAAGCCGAATAGTCCGATGCCGTCGTAAAGCCTCGGAACACATACCTATCCCCTTGCCTCAGGTCCCTCAAATTCAGCGCAATTGTATGGTCTACCGGCGACAACCAGGAGTTGGCGCCATGACACAGCATAAGTCGGATGATCTGTGGCGGGATTTTCCCAAGACCGCCGCCGAGT
>CAMDPA010000347.1 GCA_945903565.1 Devosia equisanguinis
TCCGGCGGAAGCCGCTGCTCGCGTCATCCGTCTCGTCCGGCTTGCTTTCAAGCTTACGCTCAAGCGTATGGTCAAATCGATCGCTCATGGGATGGCATTAAGCCACCACCCGAGCCCGCCCGAAACGTGGGGGCCGGACACCGCTTACCTTCGACCAGATGCCGGGCGAGTGGGGCGACGTCGGGCCAGCCGGGACGAGTGCCGTCGCTGACACGATAGGCGGCTGAAATCTTGATGTAGGCGGGGCCATTGCGGGCGAGGTCGATCAGGACGCCGGTTCCGTCCGGTAACTCCGCTCCACCAGTGCGCGCGCCACCGAAATGGTCGAGGATCACGGGCTGGCGGAGGTTACGCAATGTGGGTGCGGCGGCCACGATGCCGGCGAGCGGTGCGTAGATCTGGATGGCCCATTTCGAACCGGCGAGAATTGCTGCGGCACGCTTGGCACAGTCGGCGAGGCCGTCGGCTTCGCGTGTGGCGACGTTGAGGCGGATGCCGCGGACGCCGGCCTTTTCCAGCTTTTGAAGTTCGCGATCGGATGTTCCGGCGCAGTCGAGTACGGCGATACCGCGTGCGCGCGCGCCCAGTTCGCCGATCGCATCAGTGAGGGCGCGATTGTCCGAGCCGTAGACGCTTGGCTGGACGATGACCACGCGCTGCAGGCCATGGGAGTCGAGAAAGGCAGCGAGATCGCCTGAGGTGACGCGCGCGGGCGTGTAGACGCGGTCCGCGGCATACGGATAGAGGTCGGGCCGGAACACGTGGACGTGGGTGTCGCACGCGCCCGACGGGAGCGTGGGCGGCTTCATCAGTTCTTTCGTCTGTCGATCATGCGCTTCAGTCGTACCGGTGTGACCGGCAACTCGGTGACGGCGCCCGGCATGCCGAGCGCGTCGTCGATTGCGGAGGCAAGAAGCGCGCCAACGGGTGAGATGCCGCTTTCGCCCGCGCCCTTGATCCCGAGTGGGTTCTGTGTGCTCGGCGCGTCCTCGCTCAGCAGGATGTCGATCGGGGGCATCTCCATGGCGGTCGGCATGATGTAGTCGGCGAGCGAGAGGGCGAGCGGCTGGCCGCGTTCGTCGTACACGAACTCCTCGTACAGCGCGCCGCCGAGACCTTGCGCGAAGCCGCCGACGATCTGGCCTTCGATCATCTTGGGATTGATTGCGCGGCCGATATCGTAGGCGGCCAGCACGCGCTCGATGTGGATGCCGCAGGTTTCCGGGTCGATGCGGATCTGTGCGAGTTGCACGCCGTAGGGATAGGTCTGGTGCTTGGTATCGAACCAGCCGTCGGCGGAAAGTCCCGGTGCGCGGCCGCCGCGATGGCGAGAGGTCGGCTTGAGGCGGGTGGCGATCTCGCCGAGGCTGATCGTGGGGCCGGCGTCGCGGCCGGCGATGCGGACGATGCCGCCGACGATCTCGAGCGCGTCGGGCTTCACCTGCATCAGTTCGGCGGCAACCTCGAGCGCCTTGGCGCGGACGTTGGCGGCGGCGACGGCGGTGGCGTTGCCGGTCATCACGGTGGCGCGGGAAGCGTGCGCGCCGATGCCGAAGGGAATGCGGTCGGTGCGGCCATGGACGACGCGGATTTTGGTGTAGTCGACGCCGAGGACTTCGGCGCAGACCTGGGCCATCGCCGTCTCGAAGCCTTGACCGACGGAGGCGCCGCCGGTGAGGACCTCGACGGTGCCGTTGGGGTCGACCGAGACGTGGGCGCCATCGGTCGGGCCGAGGCCGCTTTTCTCGACGAACATCACGAGGCCGAGACCGACCATTTCGCCAGCCTTGCGGCGGCGGGCGGCGTCGGCTTCCGCGGCGTCCCAACCAAAGCGCGCGAGCGACTTGTCGAGCAGCAGGGCGTAGTCGCCGGAGTCGTGGCAGACCTCGTCGCCCAGCACGGCGAGCGCGCGCTCGTAGGGCATCTCGGACTTGGCGATCAGGTTGCGGCGGCGCACCTCGATGCGGGAGAGGCCGAGGCGCACGGCGATGGCGTCCATTGCGCGTTCGCGGACGAAATTGGTCTCGAAGCGGCCGGGGGCGCGATAGGTGGCGGCGGGCGTCTTGTTGGTGAGGCGGAAGTGGCCGGACGCGCGATAGGCGGGCAGCCGGTAGGGGCCTGGGAGAATCCCGCAGGTCATGTCGGCGACGCGGGTTGCGTGGGTGCGGATGTAGGCGCCCTGATCGTGCCAGAACTCGTCGTCGATGCCGATCAGCGTGCCATCGGCGGCGACGGCGGCCTTGATCTTGTGGCGCTGCTGGCGGGAGTGGTTGGTCGCGATGAGGTGTTCGCGGCGATCCTCGATGAACTTGACCGGGCGCAGGAAGCGTTTGGCTGCCGCCAGCACCAGGAAATCTTCCGGGTACAGCTCGCCACGCACGCCGAAGCCGCCGCCGGTGTGGCCCTCGTAGAGATTGACCTGGGAATTCGCGAGGCCGAACATTTCCGCGATGGTTTCGCGGTTTTTGTGGGGGACTTTGGCGGCGCCGTAGAGTTCGAGGACGTCGCGGGCGGCGTCATAGCGGCCGATGGCGCCGCGGGTTTCGATGGGAACGCCGGTGTGGCGGCCGATCTTCAGATCCAATTCGACGACGGCATGCGCGCGCTGGAAGGCGGCGGGGACATCGCCGAAGCCCTGCTCGCACATCGTCGGCTCGGTCGAGCGGCCCGGCGAGAACTCGCCGGTTGCAGCGGATGCGTCCAGTATGACCGGCAGCGGTTCGATCTCGGCGGTGACGAGGGCGGCGGCGTCCTCGGCGAGATACGGGCACTCGGCGAAGACCGCGGCGATCGGTTCGCCGACATAGCGGACGCGGTCGCGGGCAAGCACGTGTTGGCGCCAGGGTGCGATCTTTTCGATCGCGCCGTCGCGGAACTCGATGGCGGGCAGATCGGTTACGTCCGCTGCCGTCCAGACGGCGAACACGCCGGGCATCGCACGGGCGGCGTCGGCGTTAACCGTAATCAGTTTTCCGTGCGCCTCGGCGGAACGCACCATGCGCATATGAAGCTGGCCAGGGAACGAGATGTCGTCGGCGTAGGCGCCACGACCGGTCAACAGCGGTGGATCCTCCAGCCGCCTGACCGATGCGCCGATGCCGCCTGCGCGATTGCTCATGTTCCCTCCTCCGGGATGTCCGTGCGTGGATCTTGATGGTCACGCTGTGGCAACGTGCGATCGGCCAGGCTCTAGGTTTCGCAGTTTGCACGATCGGGTTAGGGCGTAAAGCGTGGCGCGGTAGGTTTTGCGGCGGGCGGAGGCCGAGGGTAAGCACTGGTTTACCAGCGGCCGCAAGTGTTGCCAATTTTCACGTTGTCAATCAGCCAGTTGCGACAACTCATCGTTGACCTGAGGGGCGCCGGCGTCTAGCATCGCCCCGAATGTTATGAGGGCCTGGGAGGGCGATTATGAAGGGCAAGACATTGACGCGGGCGGATCTGGCGGAAGCGCTGGTCAACAAGGTCGGGCTGCCGCGCAACCAGTCGCAGGATGTGGTTGAAATGGTGCTGGGCGAGATCTCGACCGCGCTGGCGCGGGGCGAGGGCGTCAAGCTTTCGTCGTTCGGCTCTTTCGGCATCCGGCAGAAGGGGCAGCGGGTCGGCCGCAACCCCAAGACGGGCAAGGAAGTTCCGATCACGCCGCGGCGCGTGCTGGTGTTCCGGCCGAGCAACATCATGAAAGAGCGGATCAACGAGGGCTTGTCGGAGACGCCGGAGAAATCCGTGAAGGCGGCGGAGTAGCGCGCGGCCAAAATCTCGACTAAGTGCTGTTGTCCGCGTTCGGTTTTCAGCGATAGCGAGAGCGCAGCATGAGCAAAGCAGCGGACGCATTCCGGACCATCAGCGAGGTGGCGGACGATCTCGACGTGCCGAAGCACGTCCTGCGATTCTGGGAGGCCCGCTTTCCGCAGATCAAGCCGATGAAGCGCGGCGGCGGGCGGCGGTACTATCGGCCGGCCGATCTCGATCTGCTGCGCGGCATCCGGCATCTACTTCACAACGAAGGCTACACGATCAAGGGTGTGCAGAAGATCCTGCGCGAGCAGGGCCTCGATGCCGTGAAAACGTGCTGGCAGCCCGGCAAGCAGCTCGATGCGCCAGCCGCGAGAGTGACCGCTGCGAGCCAGGTTGCCGAAGTGCGCGGCAAGCGCAAGGGGAAGGGTAAGGCCGCGGCGGCGCCGATCGACCGTAAGGCGCTGCTCGCCAAAATGATGAGCGAGCTGATGGCTTGCCGGGCGCTGCTGGCTGATGATGGCGACGGTGAAGCCGAAGTCGCTGCGCCTGCGCGCAAGCGGGCACGGGGGTGACCCGGTGAGATCGGGCTTGGGTCTGGTTGAGATCCGGCTCGCCGATCTCGATGAGCTGCATGATCCGCTGGACGCGCTCGACGCGCGCGCGGGCTTGCTTGCCGAAGACGAGCGGGCGTGGGCGGCGCAACCTTCAAACGACGTGAGACGGCGGCGGCGCACGGCGCGAATTGCGCTGCGCGTGCTGCTGTTGCATGCCGGTGAGGCCGGCGCGCGCGGCGGTGCCTTGACGGCCGATGCCGGCGGCAAGCCATTTCTGGCGGGCGGCGCGCGGGCTTTCAACGTATCGCATAGCGGGCGCTGGGCGCTGTTCGCGTTGGCGTCGCGGGGGCCGGTGGGGATCGATATCGAGGGGCCGCGTGCGGTTGCGCTGGGCGAGGCGCGTCAGGCGATGATCCAGGCGGCGGGGCTTGCGATCACGGGAGACAATGCAGAGGGCGGGGCGTTTCTCGCGGGGTGGACACGGCTCGAAGCCTTCGCGAAGGCGCGCGGTAGCGGTGTCGGTGCGCTGCTGAGCGAGCTGGGGATCACGGCGCAGGGCGTTCGCACGCTGACGGTTGACGATGTCGCGCGGAAGGCGGCGGCGGTGGTCGGGGCGTCCGGGTTGGAGGTGGCGGCGCTGGACTTGCCGGTGGGGTTGTTCGGCGCGGTGTGTGCGCCGGCGGGGATCTTAGGTGAGCGGCCGGTGTGGTCGGTGATGGGGGCGGGGGAGTGTGGGGTGGGATTGTTTTAGCAGCCGTTGTGGCTCCGTTGTTGGGTTACGCAGTGCACGGCACTGCTAACCCAACCTTGCTACGAGGTAGAGATTCCGCTGGCGCGAAGGTCTGACATGCGCACGATCATGGCACGGCGGGGATCGAACGGTAAGTCCTGAAAGCCCCACTTGGCGTAGAAGGCACGTACGCTATCGTCGATTGGATGTGTGATCACACCAACGCTGCCGATGATCTCGGCGGCTTGCAGCGATGTCTTCAAGGCGAACAGCAACAACGATGCAGCGTGGCCTTTTCCCTGATGGTCCTTGTGGATCGCAAGTTGGCCGAGCAGCGTTACCGGCAGAGGGTCTGGGCGATTGCGTTGCTGCGCCTTGGGCAGGAATGCGCGCTCGATCTGCGCCGCGCTCAAAGTAACGTAGCCAACGATATTGCCGGACGCCCCATCGCAGATGACGTTGACGCGTGAGGCGCCGCTTGCGTGGTTGGCCCAGGCGTGGCGTCGAAACCAGCCGTTGAGGGAGGCCCGCAATCGAACAGCCCGCGCTCGTCGTCCTCAGCGAGCGGGCATGGTGGCGTTACCGCTGCCATGTCGGTGGCTTGCGAGCGAGCTTCTTCAGCGCCGCGATCGACTTTGCTGGCCGGGCAACCCAGGCTTCGAACGCCTCCCAGTCCTTGGCCGGGATCGTGGCCACGCTGCGCTCCAGCACTTCGACCTCGGCGGCCTCCAGCGCTTTGCGGCGCACGAAGTCGCTGAGGCTCGTACGCGCTTGTTCGGAGGCGGACTCCAACAGCGCGCGTTCGTCTGGACTGACGCGGACGCTGAGGATGGAAGTCGTGGCGGGTGAGTTCGACATGTGTATGACAATAGCATACGAGGGTGGGGTGGGCAAGTGGAGAGCGAGCGAGTAACAAGGCGATTGCATGAATCTGTAGGTGACACGGCGGGAGAATGCTGAATCTATGCAGGTCCTTTCGATTCGCGATGAGGACCGTCATGGCCGATGCCCAATCCCAGGTCGAACACGCGCACGATCAAGTCATTGGATGGCTTGCGCATT
>CAMDPA010000348.1 GCA_945903565.1 Devosia equisanguinis
CCCGCACTCGAGCCTCGACGGCATGACGCCCGATCGGGCATACTTCGGACCACACTGCATCCTGCCGATCCGCTCGGCAGTCTAACCCCGGCAGAGCCTCCACTTATCGCAGCGGAAAATCTGTCCGAACAAGCGGGGCCACCTCATTAGACTACTTTGGGCGCGCCTTAGCTCGCATATCGCGCGGGGCCATTTCGAACCACTTGTGGCAGGCGCGCGTGAATATGCTGCTGTCGGAGTAGCCGAGCGCGAATGCGATCTGCGTGATGGAAAGGTCCGACTCGAGGAGCAGGCTGCGGGCACTTTCCTTGCGCACGTCCTCCATGAGGGACCGAAATTCGAGATTTTGGATTTTCAGAGCCTGGCGCAAGTCCACCACTTGGAAATTCATGTACTCAGCCAGGTCCTTTATGGACGTCTGCCCATCACCGAGCATTTGCGTAATGGCTGACCTTGCGTTGCTTTCGAAGTCGGAAATATCGGTGCCGCGGCGCTGTTGCTCGATTTCGGCCAGCCGGGTCATGAGTTCGAATATGCGCGGGTTTGCTTGCTCCATTGGCCGGTCAAGCAGCTCGGCTTGAAGCGCGAGCTGGTTGTGAGGCTGGCCAAAACGGACACCGGGACCAAAGTGGTCTTCATACGCCAATCCATCGTCGGGTCTGGCGAAGTCGAACCAAACGGCGAGCGGCTTCCAATCCGGCGGCAAGGCCACCGCGACCCGCGCCATCATGACGGCAGTCGACCACATCGTGCATTGCACGCGGCGTGCGGTCGCTACGCCAATGAACCGCCATGCGATGCTGCCGACCTTGTCATCCTCCTCATATCTGCTGAATTGCAGACTTGCCACCAATGGTATGAAACGAGCTAGCGTCTGAAGCGCCATACGGATGTTGCTTGCATTGGCGGCCGCGAATCCGGTCGCTCCGGTGCCACCTATCGCGAATTTCGATGCATACTCTATGCCGATGGCGGGCCTGTCCGCACACGCAGCGGCGGCCTCGAAAGCAGCAAACCCTTTTTCAATGGGGAGTGGCACATCCGGGTCCACCAACTGCTCAGGTGTGAGACCCGCGCCCGCTAGTCGCGCACGCCATTCATCGGCCGGCAGATCGAGTGCTGCTTGCAGGCCCCTAAGCATGCTGGCCATCATGAACGGCCGCTTCGGCTTCGGGGCGCGGCCGATCGAGGTGCAGTGGTCCTTCATCTCCCGTTTCCTTCGAGCAAGAGGATGAAAGGCATTTAATATTTTTCGATGGGCAGCAGTGAATTCCGCTTGTGCGAGCATCAAGGCAGCGCCTGAGCCCTTACGTCGCGCGGAGCCTTGCCGAACCACTTTTTGCACGCCCGGATGAAGTTACTACTGTCGGCATAGCCGAGTGCAAACGCAATGTCGGTGAGCGAGATATCCGAGGCGACAAGGTAGGTCCGGGCTTCTTCCTTGCGAACGTCATCGACCAATGCCCGATAATCGAGCCGGTGTTCATTGAACGTCTTGCGAAGTTCGGACAGCGGCATGTGCAGGGCGTCGGCTAGGTCACCGACCGACGTGTCGCCACGTCGCAAGAGCTGTATGATGGCCGCCCTGGCGTCGGCCTCGAACTGCGAGCCGTAGATGCCCCGGCGCTTCCGCTCGATTTCCGCCAAACGCGTCATCATCTCAAACAGCCGTTGGTTCGCCGACGCTGGCGCGCGTTCCAAGAGTGCGGCTTGCACGGCCAAGCGGTTGATCGGTTGCCCAAAGCGCAAGCCGGGACCGAAGTAGTCTCCATATATCGACGCGTTCGGCGGTTGGTCGATGTCGAACTCGACGGCGTGAGGCTTCCACCCTGGCGGCATCGACGGAATGATGCGTTCGATCGTCAACGCAGTCCCCCACATCACGAACTGGCCACTGAGCGCGGAAAGTGCCCCTGGATATTGCCACAGGATGCTGCCGGCCACGTCATCCTCGTCGTAGCGGATCATGCTCATGCTCGAAACCATCGGCACGAACCGGCTGACCGTGCGTAGCATCTCGCGTACGTTCTTGGCGTTGACCAGGGCAAACCCAAGTGGGCCGGTGCCCCCGACGGAAAATTGGGTTGCGTAGTCGATACACAATCTCGGATTACGGACCAGAGCGGCGGCGGCCTCGAATGCCGCGAACCCAGCTTCCATCGGGAGGGCACTCTCGGGGTCCGCCAGCTGCTCGAGTTTCAAGCCTACCTCAGCGAGCAGCCGCTGCCATTCGTCGGGGGGCAGCTTCAGTACGGCCTGCAGCCCAATAACCGCATACGCCATGACGAAAGGCTGTGATCGCGGAGGGGCTGGAGGACTACGATTGTGGCCAAATTGGGCGCTCATCTCCCTGATCCTTCGAGCTAAAGTATTAGCCAATTAGCAGCCGCTTCGACGCGAATTGTCAGATTGGCACCTCCAGCCATCAAGCCGGCGCTCAACACTGTGAGTATACCTCACAAACAGATGGCGTAGCCAGTCGGCACCGCCGCAAACCCTAAGTTGCACCAATCTGCCGCAATGGGCCAACGAAGTCCAGGCCAAGCAGATTGGGGGAGATGAGCCATGAACAACGTTCTCAACGAATCACTCCTTCACCTTTTGCACCGTGCCTCCCAGGTGGCTGACGACAGCTTCTCTGGCCACGATGCGACTGGAGAGTTGACCGCGCGTCAATACATCGTTCTCGCCGCGATTGCCGCCCGGGAGGGCTCCAGCCAAACCACGATCGCCGACATGACGGGCATAGATCGTTCTACTCTGGCTGATGTAATCGGCCGGCTGCAGCGAAAGGGCTTCGTCGCGCGTAAGCGCACGAAGCAGGATGCCCGGGCCTATGCTGTTCGATTGACGGATGCAGGCCAACGCCTGTTGGCGACTGCGCGTCCGATCGCGGAGATGGTCGACAATCAGTTGATCAGTGCCATCCCGTCACAGAAACGCGGTGAGTTCGTCAAGCAGCTGCGGATGATTTCTGAAGGCCCTGGCGCCCCGCGTTTGACCAAGAAGCTGGCATCTGTGTGATGGCTACACATAAGGGCGAGGCCAACGGGCGGGTGTAGGCAGAAAAGAGCCACGCGCCTCGCCGGACTATTGCGTCAATTTTTACGGTGATTTTGCGGTCCGCAGGAACGTTGTCAGGGCGGTATCTTCGATCACGGCATTGGCATAGTCCCGGTCCAAAGCCGATGGCGCGGCCGCTTCGCCCGGCCGGCGCGCCTTGTAGCTCGCGCCCATTTGTCGTGCACGGGCGATGATCCGGCGGCCGACCGCGAGGCGCTCGGCTTCGAAACGCTCCAGCGCCGCCTCCACGCTGTTCTCCTCATCGAGTGCCGTCACCATGGACAGCACATCTTCCGCCGCCTTGATCACCCCGGCGGCGACGTGCGGCCGCGCGACGAAAGCCGCATCGCCAATGATCGCAATGCGCCCATGCGCCAACCGCTGCGATTCCAGATCATAGATCGGCTGCAGGATGAGTTGCGGGAGCAGGGAAATCGCCTCGCGGTATTCCGGCGCCAGCAAACGGGCGGCGGCCTCGTTGATCTCGGTGCGCACCTGGGGCCGCATCAGCGGCGGGGGGATCGAGATCGGATGGTGGCGGCCGTTGATGTCGGTCAGCAGTCGAGCGAGTTCGGTCGCCTCGTCGGCAGGGCGATACCACACGACATTGTAGCGGAGGTTTCCCGGCGTCATGTCGTCGTTGGGTCCGGTAACGGGATAGCCCAGGAATTGCTCGCCAGGCGGCAGACCGAACGCCATCGTCCAGAAGATGCGGCGGTGCGTTTCCGGTGATAGCGAGCGTTCGTCGATCAGGCTGCGCCAGGCGACATAGCCGGTGTATTCGAGGCGGGCGTCGGGGAACAGCTGCTGGCGAACGGTGGAGCGGATGCCATCGGCGCCGACCACAAGATCGGCCTCGACCAACGATCCGTCCGCGAACCGCGCAATCGGGCGATCGCCGCTAAGATTGATCGCCCGCAGTTCCCGGCCGGCATGGTAGCGCTCGTTTGGAAAGCGGGCCCGCAGCAAGGTGTGGACGCGCTCCCAGGAGGTCACGGTCTGCGAGCAGGGATGGCGCATCAGTTCGCGACCATCCGCATCGAGCAGGATACGTGTCTCGACCTGCACGCCGACCGCGCCGATGTCGCCGATGCCGGCTGCAGCCAGCGCCTCGCGCAACTCCGGCTGGGCGACGATGCCGGCACCGCGCCCCGCCAGTGCGCCGGCCGACCGTTCATAGACGTCGACCTGCCAGCCATGCCGCTCCAGCAGCAACGCGGCAAACAGCCCGCTGATGGAGCCGCCGATCACGATCGCGCGCCTTGCACCTGGGGCGCGCCCCTGGTGCTGCGTTGTCACGCTGCTGGTCATGCCGCTTCGCTGCCGCCTCGAACGGAGTAGTAAGGGGTGACGCATTCGCATGGAGATGCCACGATGGCAACCGCTCCCCGCATGTCCGACAACGTCCCAAGGTAAGATGGCGCGCTGCCCCGTAGGCTTCCTCATTGCCGCGCTGCTCACGACGTCGCCGGCATTGCTTGGCGCGGGGCCAGTCGTGGCGCAGCACGCGAACCCGGTCGTGGCGCAGAGCGCGAATCAGGGATGCAACCTGGAGGCCGGCGAAGCCCGCACCGTGACGCGCGTCATCGATGGCGACACGCTGCAGGTTGATGGCGGCAGCGAGGTTCGCCTCGTCGGCGCGCTGGCTCCGCGCGCGTTCGATGCGGCCGCCGCGTTCGCCGACTGGCCGCTGACGGAGCGTTCTCGGTTGGAGCTCGAGCGGCTCGTGCTCGGGCGCGGCGTCACGTTGGCCTTCGCGGGCAGGCGGACGGATCGCTACGGCCGGATGCTCGCGCACGTCTTCGTCGGCGGCGGAGAAGGCGCGGGCGCGGCGGCGTGGGTTCAGGGCGAGATGCTGAAGCTCGGCATGGCCAGGGCGTACGCCATCGAGGGCGGCGCGCATTGCCTCGCCGAGCTGATCGCGCATGAGGCCGTCGCACGCGAGAGCGCGGTGGGGGTGTGGGCGGAGGCAGCCTATGCGGTGCGCGGGGCCGATGACGTGGGCGCGCTGCTGCGCGTCACCGGAACGTTTCAGGTCGTCGAGGGCAAGGCCGTTCGCGTGCAGGAATTGCGTGGCACGACCTACATCAACTTCGGTGAGGACCAGCGGCAGGACTTCACCATCATGATCCGCGATCGCGCGCGCCGGGCAGCGACGGCGGCCGGCCTTACGCCGGAAGCCCTGACGGGCCGGCGGATTCGCGTACGCGGCTGGATCGAGCGGCGCGGTGGCCCGATGATCGAGGTGCACGATCCCGCGGTGATCGAGGTGCTGGGTCCTGCCGAGGAGGCCGCGCAGCCGGAGGTGGTGCCGCGGCGTGAAAGCCGGGCCGACGCGCGGCGGCGCACACGTGCAGCGCAATGATCATAAATCCGGCAGTTGGAAGTGCCTGACAAACAGAAAGTCGCGCAAATTCTGAAAGTTCGGCGCCAAGCTCAGATCACCCTGCGGGTGATACGAGGGAGTTCATCCCTCGTGCTCCCTGACCAGGGCGTAGCCCTGGACCCGCCCTGAAGAGTGGGTTTCCAAAGGGCGAGCTCCATGCGCGCCAACTTTGAGCCGCGTCCCTCACTACTGCGTTCCCGGAAGCCGAGTGTAGCGAGGCTATCCGGGATCTTGACCCTTCTGATAGGGGTGAAGACCCCGGATCTTTGCACTCCGACCTTTCGGTCGGATCGCTCGTCCGGGGACGCAGCGGATGGGATATTGCTTCTGACTGCCAACGTTGGCGCGTATGGGGCTAGTGTGGCGTTTCAGAAGTTCCTCACCGCATGCCGTTTGCTCGGAAGGAACTTCTGAAACAAAGCCACACTAGCCCGGATCATGCACCAGGGCGATGGCGTTGACCACGGTGGCCGTTGGCGCGCGGCATCGTTCCGTCCGGCGTGACCGGATCGGCGCAGGTGAAATCGTCGTGCAACGCGTCAGGGGTTGATCTGCCTCGTTCGGCGGCTTGTC
>CAMDPA010000349.1 GCA_945903565.1 Devosia equisanguinis
GACGGCTTCCCATCTTTGCCGAATGGCTTGTCTGTCGATCATGCAACGGCGTACGACTGTTCGCCGGGACAAGGAATCCCGCGCTGCCGAGTCACACGGTCGCACGCACACAGATCACGATTCAGCTTTTTTGCGATCCGTCCTTAGCCCGACCTACGTCTTCTTGCCGCCGTATGCGGCGCGCGCGTCGAGCACGGCTTCGACGATCGGAATATAGCCGGTGCAGCGGCACAGGTTGCCGGACAGCACCTCGCGCACACGATCGGCGTCGCAGTTGGGCTCTTCGGTGAGCAGCGCGTGCGCCGTCGTGATCATGCCCGGCGTGCAGAAGCCACACTGCAGCGCGTGATGCTTGCGGAACGACGCCTGCAGCGGCGTCAGCGCATCGTCGTTCGACAGCCCCTCGACGGTGACGACCTTATCGCCCTCGGCCTGCACCGCAAGCATCAGGCAAGAGCGCACAGCGGCTCCATTGACCAGCACCGTGCACGCCCCGCACACGCCATGCTCGCAGCCCAGATGCGTGCCGGTCAGCCGCAGCTTGTCACGCAACGCGTCAGCCAGCGTCGTGCGCGGCTCCACATCGACCTCGACCGCGCGGCCGTTGACCTCAAAACGAACTTGCATGGAGCTCGGCTCCCTCATGTAGGCGTGGAAAACTGGCGACTGCGTTCAGGCCGAAGCGCGGTTCAGCGCCCGCTCCAGCAGCGTGCCGACGAGCGCGCGGCGATACTCCGGCCCCGCGTGGATGTCGCCCGACGGGTCGACCTCGGCAGACGCTGCCTTGGCCGCTGCTGCAATGCTCACGTCATCCACCACTTTACCTTCGAGCGCAGCCTCGGCCTTCGGCAAACGGCGGGGACGATCCCCCATGCCGATCACGCCGATATGGACATTGGAAGCCTTGTCGCCTGCACCCGGATCGTAGAATGCCGCAACACCCGCCAGAGCGAAGTCGCCCCGCCGGCGTGAAAACTCCAGGAAGCCCCAACGGCGCGTCTTGGGCCAAGCGGGCAGATGGATCGCCGTGATTATTTCGTCCACGGCCAGCGTCGTCTGCAGCGGGCCGAGATAGAAGTCGCCCGCCTTGATCCGCCGCTCACCCTTGGGCCCCACGGCCACGATCTCGGCATCGCAGGCAACCGTGATCCCCGGCATCTCGGCGGCCGGATCGGCATGCGCAACCGAACCGCCAACCGTTCCGCGATTGCGGATCTGGTAGTGCGCCACATGGGTGATCGCCTCCGCCAGCAGCGGATGGGCCGTGGCCAGACGCTTGTCGTGCTCGATATCCACCCAGCGCACCTTCGCGCCGAGCGTCACGCCCTTTTCGGAGACCTCGATCTGGTCGAGGCCCGGCACCCGCTTGAGGTCGACCAGGATTTCAGGCGCCGCGAGGCGAAACGCCAGCAGCGGCATCAGGCTTTGCCCGCCGGCGATCGGCTTGGCGCCGTCCCGTGTGGCAAGCAGCGATACGGCCTCTGCAAGCGTCTGGGGCGCGGCGTATTCGAAGCGTGGTGGTTTCATGATCCCGCAATCGCTGTCGATGGAGCGAGCAGCGACAGGTGCGAACAGCAACCGGCGCCGTCGAATTGATTGAAACGGCGTTTCACCCGGCGAAACCGCGCCGGGCAGCGCGTGAGGCGGATACGATAGCATGCTCCTTTGCGTGTCAAGCGGTGCTGCAGCGGTGCTCGCTGCTGTCGCGAGCCCCCATGGACTCCTCGAAATGCCGTCGCTAAATCTGGATCCGAAGCAAGAAAATCGAGGGAGGACAGAATGAGGCAGTTGAATAAACGAGGCATGCTCGTACGTGCCGTCGCAGGTGTCGGAGCATTGCTTCCGTTGTGGCTCGCCGGACCCGCCGCCGCACAGGACAAAACGCCGCCGTCTTGGCTCGCTCAACTCGATCCCAAACTCGTCGAAGCCGCGAAGAAGGAAGGTCAGCTCGTCGTCTATTCGAGCACCAACGAGTCCGAGGGGCTGCCCTGGTTCAAATTGTTCGAGGAAGCGACCGGCATCAAGGTCAACTACATCAGGGGCTCGGACGTACAGCTCAACGCGCGCATCGCGATCGAACACCGCGCGCGGCAGAAGGCCTGGGACATCGTCCAGACCGCCAGCGTGCAGCAGCTCCCCCCCGATATCGTCGCGGTATACGATCCGCCCGAAGCCAAGAACATCCGGCCGGGCGCACGCGACAAGGCCCAGCGCTGGTTCGGCGTCTACACCAACTACAATACGCCCGCCTACAACACCAAGTTCGTCAAGCGCGAGGAACTGCCCAAGACCTACGAGGAGTTCGCCCAGCGTCCGCAGTGGGCCGGCAAGGTCGCCATCGACGTCAACGACGAGACCTGGCTCGCCACGATCTACGAGCACTACGGCGAAGCCAAAGCCAAGAAGATGATGGACGACATCGTCGCCACGACAAAACCCATCATCATCCAGGGCCATCTCGCAGTCGCGCGGGCGGTCGGCTCTGGCGAGTACTGGATCGCACTCAACAACTTCCTGAACTTGACCCTGAACGTGAAGCTCAGCGGCGCGCCGACCGACTTCTGGGTGCTCGACCCCGTCTCCCAGCAATACGGCCAGGTCGGCATATCCGCCAACTCGCCCAATCCCAACGCGGCACGGCTGGCGGCAAACTTCATGCTGAGCCGGGAAACGCAGACCTTCCTCGCCAAGTTCGGCCGCCTCCCGACCCGCGACGACGTCGAGACCAACCCGAAGGGCGTGCTCGAGCCCGTGCTCAAATCGAAGGTGATAACCACGATGCCAACGCCGGAGGAAGGCAAGAAGTGGAGCAAGATCTTCGACGACACCTTCAGGAGGCGTTGAATACCAGGTAGATGGCTGCAATCTCCCACGTGGACGTATCGAATCGACCACGTCGAAACGGCGGAGTATGGCCTCCAATCCGCCCTAAGAAGAAGCGGCAGCCCACTCCGCCAGCACGCCCTCGTCTCCTTCCCTGGCGACGTGGTGCGTGCGCAACCCGGCGGTCTCGTCTTTCCCAGCAAGCCGGCCGAGCGCCCACACCGCCATCGCCCGCACCAGCGGCGAGGCATCGTCGAGCAGCCCCCGCACCGCCGGCAGCAGCGCTGTATCGCCTGAATTTCCCGCTGCAATCAACGCATTACGCACGATACGATCGCGCCCCGTTCGCTTCACCGGCGTGCCGGCGAACCGTTCGCGGAACGCCGCATCGTCGAGCCACAGCAGCTCCGATAACGGCGGGTTATCGGTGCCGAGCCTTGCGCGAAATCGCATCTCCCGCGCGCTTTCCGCAAACTTGTTCCACGGGCAAACCGCCAGGCAATCGTCGCAGCCAAACACACGGTTTCCGATGGCAGGCCTGAACTCGGCGGGGATATGTCCTTTGTGCTCGATCGTCAGGTAGGCAATGCAGCGCCGAGCATCCAGTTGATAAGGCTGAGGAAAAGCGTTCGTCGGGCAGATGTCGAGACAGCGCTGGCAGCTGCCGCAATGATCGGCTTCCGCTGCGTCTGGCTCGATCTCGGCCGTCGTCAGGACGGCGCCAAGAAACAGCCAGGAGCCCGCGCTGCGCGATACCAGGTTCGTATGCTTGCCCTGCCAGCCAAGGCCTGCAGCCGCAGCCAGCGGCTTTTCCATCAGCGGCGCGGTATCGACGAAAACCTTGACGTCGGCTCCCGTTGCATCCGCCAACCGTCGCGCCACGACGATGAGCCCGCGCTTGACGAGATCATGATAGTCCTTGCCCTGCGCATAGCACGAGATCGCGCCGCGCTTGGGCTCCGACAGCACGGCGAGCGGATCGCTCTCGGGCGCATAGCTCATGCCAAGGACAAGGATCGAGCGAACGTCCGGCCACAAGACCTTGGGATCCGCGCGGCGATCGGCGTTGCGCTCCATCCAGTCCATGTCGCCATGCCGGCCGTCCGCTAGATACGCACGCAACCGTTCGCCCGCCGCACCTATCGCGCTCGGTGCCGTAAAGCGAAGATCGTGAAAGCCCTGCGCGCGCGCAAGGGCGGCTAGTTCATCCTTGAGCGCCGCGCTCACGCTGCAACCGCGGCCTGCTGCCGCTCCGTGGCCGCGATGAAGCCGCCGCCCAACACGCGCGCGCGGTCGCTGCCGTCGCCATAGATCACGCAGGCCTGCCCGCGCGCGACACCAAGCTCGCCACCAGGCAAGCGAACGCCGACATTGCCGGTCGCAGCATCGACGAACACCACGCCCGGCCGAGGCGCCTGCGCGGACCGGATGCGCACATACACATCGAGACCATCGGATGGCACGGATGCCCCCAACGGCTCATCGCCGAGCCAATTCATCTCGCGCAACCACAGCGTCTCGATCGCCAGACAGTCCCGTGGGCCGACGATCACCCGCGCCTTCGCCGGCTCGATCCCGATCACGAACAGTGGCTCGGGCGCCGCGATCTTGAGGCCACGGCGTTGGCCGACCGTGAAATGCATAATGCCCTCGTGGCGACCTAGCACCCGGCCGTCGACGTGGACGATATCCCCCGGCGTCGCTGCCTCGGGCCGCAACCGGCCGACGATATCGGCGTAGCTGCCGCTCGCGACGAAGCAGATATCCTGGCTATCGGGCTTGGCGGCGACCGGCAGACCAAGCTCGGTCGCGAGCTTGCGAACCTCCGGCTTGGTCATGCCCCCAAGCGGAAAAGCCAGCCGCGCGAGTTGTGCTGGCGTCGTCGCGAACAGGAAATAGCTCTGATCCCGGGCGGTATCGGCCGATCGATAAAGCGCCGGCCCGCCTGGCCCTTCGCGGCGCTCGACGTAATGCCCCGTCGCCAGCAGATCCGCGCCGAGATCCTGGGCGGTATCCAGGAGGTCCTTGAACTTGATCTCCTGGTTGCAGGAGACACACGGAATCGGCGTCTCGCCCTTGGCATAGCTGTCGGCGAACGTCTCGATCACGGCCTTGCGAAAGCGCTGTTCGTAGTCGAGCACGTAATGAGGGATACCAAGGTGCTCGGCGGCGCGGCGGGCGTCGTGGATATCGCGGCCGGCGCAGCAAGCCCCGGCCCGGCGAGTCGCCTCGGCGTTGTCGTAGAGCTGTAACGTAATCCCGATGACCTCGTGCCCCGCCTGCTGCATCAACGCAGCCGCCACCGCCGAGTCGACCCCCCCCGACATCGCCACCACCACGCGGCGGAGTCCCCCCACGCTCGCGCGGGAAACATGATGATGTGGTGAACGCGCTTCCGTCATTTTTCCTCAAGTCGAAACGATGCCGCTTACCTTGGCTTGCACGCAACGCCGCGTGGTTCGGCTGCTGCGCAAGATTAGCCCGGAATTTGTGCTTCCTATCATCTGGAAGATGCGACGGCAAAAAATCCAGCGCCATCAAGCCGATTTTTCGCACAAACCCTACATTTCGGAGATTCCGGTCATGCAATTGCAACTCATTTGTGAGCATCATCTCTAAACTACCTGTTGAACCTCAAGAAAATAAAGGTTAAACGTAGACTTGTGGTGATCCGGTACGGCCGCTCATGGTAAGTTTACCTCAACCCTTAGAGCGGCTTTAATCTCAAACGGTTAGCCTGTTGTCTGGTCAGAAATCGTGTTCAGAGTGTCATGACCGAGCAAAGTTACAGATCCCGAGTTCGCTACGTCATGGGTCCCGATGGGAGCCCACTGACGATTGCAGATCTTCCCCCAAGCGACACCAAGCGCTGGGTCATCCGTCGCAAGGCGGAGGTGGTGGCGGCCGTACGCGGCGGCCTCTTGAGCCTCGAGGAGGCCTGTGAGCGGTATAAGCTCACGGTCGACGAGTTCTTGAGCTGGCAGCAGTCGATCGACAAGCACGGGCTTCCCGGGCTGCGAGCGACCCGCGTTCAGGACTACCGTCGCGACTAGAGCATTTTCCACCTGATCTGGGTCGCTACCCGTATCCGGCGTGGCGAAAGTAGTTCGCGCACTCGTCGGGTGCAAACGTCTTGATGAGGCGGCCGATCAGCTTCATCAGCGCCTTCACGGTGCGGGCCGCGCCCTTGCGCAG
>CAMDPA010000350.1 GCA_945903565.1 Devosia equisanguinis
GATCCACCAGTCGCGGCAGTCCTGCTCGCTCGCGAACCGCGCCTCGAACTCGGCGGCGGTCTTGGGAAAATCCCGCCACAGATCATCCGACTTATGCTGTGTCATGGCGCCAACTCCTGGTTGTCGCCGGTAGACCATACAATTGCGCGGAATTTGAGGGACCTGAGGCAAGGGGATAGGTATGTGCAACCAGCGCCTTGCTATCCCACTGATTCTGCTGTTTTGATCCAAGGGAACTACTCAAGTTGCGTAGAAAATGTACTTACACAAAACTTACACCCTAAAAAATATGTGGAATTAAGTCATTGTATTTGTTGAAAAAATAATTTACGTAGCTATTGAGTGGGAGTAGGGCGCTCTAGCGGCCGGTCTCGAAGGGATTAACGGTTCGAACCCCGAACGGTTTGAAATCCCTCACGTTCCTCGTTACAACGATCAGGTTGTTGACGATTGCTGCGGCTGCGATCATCGCATCCTCGATCGCGTCGTCTGAACGGCGATGCATGAGGCGCGCCCAGCATCGAAATGCCCGTGCATCCACGGCCACGATATTGCCGGTCGCGATCATCTGCTCCAGCCAAGCTTCCAACTCTGTGGTCTTTTCCGCATCCTTCTCGCGGGTAAGCTCGATGCCGGATTGGATTTCGCCGATCGTTACCGCCGAGATGTGTAGATCGGCATCGTCAACGGCCTCCAGCCAAGCCACGACCGCCCCATGCGGTTTCGGCCGGCGCAGTTCGGAGACGACATTGGTATCAAGGAGGTACATTGCCGAAGCCTCCGCGGGTCAGGTGAGTTCGCTCGGGCGTCGACGGCGCAGACGGCCTCGTTCCGGGACCGGAAGCTCGGCGCGCGGTGTTGCATCTAGGAGCAGACGCTTGAGGCTTGGCTGCGCGGATCGTTGAAGCCGCCGCCATTCGCCGACGGGCACGAGCACGGCAGCTTCCGCACCCCTTTTGGTCACGATCTGCGGTCCCTCCTTCAGGCATTCTTCCAAGAGCTGACTGAAGCGGGCCTTGGCGTCCTGAACCGGCCAACGTTTCATGGGCGCCTCCCTTCGGCGGATTCAAACTAGTCAGAACACTAGTCTGTTGATGCCGATGCGTCAAGAAGTGCCCACCACGATATGGCGCGTTGCCCTCGCGGGCTTGCGGCAAGCGATATTTTGCGAGAACTGTCCGAAGCCTTGATCTTGGGATACCTGAACGTGTTGAAGTGACAGGTGCGCCTCGAGGCCTTATCGAGCGCTGGCGTGCGGAAAGGTGATGATCCATGAGCAAACCCTCATTCGAGTTGCGCCTGATCGAGGACAATCTGCACGCTGGCGCGGTGTTCGAGCTGCCCGGCGACGGGACCAATCGCGTTGTTTACGTCGCGCATGGATCGATCAAGGTGGAAGGCGCTGTGTTCGCGGACGATCAAGCTTGGCATGGGCGGGGCGCCGTGCGCATCGAGGCTGGCAGCACGGGCGCGGCACTGTGGCGGTTCGAGCTGCTGCCTGCCGGTGCTGCTCAGGCGATGGTTGGATCGAACGCGGGTGCTTCCTGCCTCAAGCTCGCCAGTCCGCTCGCCTGGCCGATCGCCGATAGCCTTCTTTTTCGCGCCGACAGCGTCGCGTTTCCGCCGGGGGGCTGCGCGTATCTGCACACGCATCAAGGCCCGGGCATCCGCTGCCTGATCGAAGGCGGCGTGCGCATCGACACCAACGGACATTCGACAAGCTACGCGCCGGGTGGGGCCTGGTTCGAGGCGGGGCCGCTTCCGGTGTTCGCGCAGGCGGCCAGCGACCGGCCGAGCCGCTTCATCCGGGTGATGATCCTGCCCGCTCGGCTGAAAGGCCTAAGCTCCATATCGTATGTGAACGCAGACGATCGCGACAAGCCGAAGTCGCAAAGCTATAAGGTCTTCGTCGACAGCCCGATCAGCGTGTAACTGGCCGGCTGTCGCTGCTTGAAAAAAGAACAATGTCCGTACAGGGGAATGGGATGATCAACGGCTCGGTCCTTACCAAATCGATCGCTTTGACTGCGGCGGGGCTGTTCATGCTCGCGCATGCGGCCAGCGCGCAGACTTATCCCGACAAGCCGATCCGGGTGATCAATGCTTTCGCGGCGGGTACGGCCAGCGACGTCATCCCGCGCACCGTGCTGGAGAAGGCCGCGACATTGCTCGGCCCCAACGCCTCGTTCGTGTTCGAGAATGTGCCGGGCGCGGGCGGCAACTCCGGTACAGCTTCGGCGATCCGGCAGGATCCGGACGGCTACAAGATCAGTGCGACAGCGATCGGGCCACTTGCGGTCAACAAGGCGCTGTTCAAGAGCCTCGGCTATGATCCCACGACCGATCTCGAACCGATCACGCCGTCGGCGCAGCTTTCCAACACGGTTACCGTATCGAACAAGTCGGGCCTCAAGTCGCTGAAGGAGTTGGTCGACTTCGCCAAGGCCAATCCCGACAAGCTGACCTATTCGTCGGTCGGCCCCGGCAGCTCGCAGCATCTGGGCGGCGTGCTGTTCGAGCAGTTGACCGGTGCTACGATGCGGCATCTGCCCTATCGGGTCACGGGTCAGCTGGTCACCGATATCGTGACCGGCGAGGTGCCGCTGAGCTTCCAGAACATCACCAACGTGAAAGAGCAGTTCGTCGCGGGCAACCTCAAGATCCTGGCGCTCGGCGCAACGAAGCGTCACGTCGCGCTGCCGAACGTGCCGACCACGGAGGAGGCGGGTCTGCCGGGCCTCATCACCAGCGCGTGGTTTGCGTTCGTGGCGCCGAAGGGCACGCCCAAGGCCATCGTCGACAAGCTGAACGGCGCGATTGTCGCCGCGCTGAACGATGCCGAGATCAAGAAGAAGCTCAACGATCTCGGCGCGGATCCGATGCCGATGACGCCGGCCGAGTTCAAGACGTTCATCGCCGCGGAGGTCGTGCGCTGGCAGGAGATCATCAAGAAGGGCAACATCCAGCAGATGTGAGTGCCGGCTGCAGGGCCACAACGCCGAACCAGGACGGGTGTCAATTGGAGTTGGTCACGTGAAGCATCCCACAACTGCCTCGACGGTGTTGGCGGCCGCGCTTGCGGTTGCGGTTGCACCTGCCGCCGCCGTAGCCCAAGGCGCCTTCCCCACGGCGCCGGTGACGATCATCGTGCCGTTCTCCTCGGGTGGGGCCGATGCGATCGCGCGCATCATCAGCGACCGCGTTGCCAAGACCTGGGGACAGCCGGTCGTCGTGGTGGCGAAGCCCGGCGCCGGCACAATTCTGGGGACGGAGGCGGTTGCGCGGGCGAAACCCGATGGCCACACCATCGGCATGGCGATTTCGGCGATGACGATCAATCCCGCGATCCGCGCCACCATGCCTTACGACACCATCAAGGACATTCGCGGTATCTCGCTGCTCGCCAATGCGGCGATGGTCGGGGTGATGCATCCTTCGGTGCCTGCGGCCAACACCAAGGAATTCATCGCCTACGCGAAGACCAAGAAGCCGGAGGAGTTGAGCTATCTGACGCCGGGCATCGGCACGCTCGGCCACATCTCCGGCGAACTGTTCCAGCACGCGGCCGGCATCAAGCTGCTGCACATTCCCTATCAGGAGAGCCCGCGCGCGGTGAACGATCTGATCGCCGGGCAGGGGCAGCTGTTCTTCGGGATCTGGCAGTCGGTCGAGCCGTTCGTGCGCGCCGACAAGATGAAGGTGCTCGGCATCTTCAATAAGGAGCGGCTCGCCGATTTTCCCAACGTACCCACGATTGGTGAGGCGCTGCCCGGCGTGGAGACGATCTCGCGGCTCGGTGCGATCGCGCCTGCCGGCACGCCGAAAGCGATCCTCGACAAGATCGCGGCCGACTTCGGCGCGATCATGAAAAGCGCAGAAGTCAGAGAGCGCATCCGGCCGTTCGGGATGGAGCCGGTCGGCTCGAGCCCTGAGGAATTCGACGCGATCATCGCCAAGGAAGTCGCGGAGTGGAAGACGGTGCTGGGCCGTGCGGGCGTGAAGCCCAATTGAGTAAAGCGGAGTGGCGATGGCGATCGATCTCAGCACGCGCATGAACTTCTCCTATGGCGAGCCGCGCGAGTTGGCGCCGGGCATCGTGCGCATCGTTGCCAACAATCCGAGCCCACTGACCTTCAAGGGAACCAATACCTATCTCGTGGGCAGCCGCACCTTGGCCGTCGTCGATCCGGGCCCGGAGAGCGAGGCACACTGCGCCGCGATCTTGAAGGCAGCAGCCGGCCGGCCGATCTCGCACATCGTTCTCACCCACACGCATCACGATCATTTCGATGGTTTGGCGCGGCTGGCGGCTCAGACCAAGGCCATCGTCGCCGGCTATGGACGAACCGTGCCGCCGAAGGGCAGCCACCGCACCGCGCCGGATGGCCGGGAGATCAGTTCTGTCAGCTTCGCGCCGGACATCGTGCTGCGCGACGAAAGCGTGCTCGACGGCGATGGCTGGCGGATGCGCGCATTGTTCACGCCGGGGCACGCGCCCGATCACTTGTGTCTCGCGATCGAGGGTACCGGCGTCGTGCTCTCCGGCGATCACGTGATGGCTTGGAACACTAGCGTCGTCGCGCCGCCGGAAGGCCGGATGGCCGACTATCTCGCGTCGCTGGAGCGGATGCGGGGCCTTGGTGATACGCTGTATCTGCCGGGGCACGGCGGCAAACTGCGCGAGCCCGAGCGGATGGTGCGGGCCTATCTCGTGCATCGCCGGATGCGGGAGGAGGCGATTCTCGGCGCCATTCGCGAGAAGCCGCGTGCGATCAGCGAGATCGTCACTCTTCTCTATCCCGGCCTCGACCCGAAACTTTTGCGGGCGGCGTCGCTTTCGGTACAGGCGCACGTTGAGCACCTGGTCGAGCGAGGTCTTGTGGGCGGCGACGGTCCGCCGACTTCGGATCGCCTGCTTTACCCCGCTTAGTGGTCGCCTTCGCCTTGTCGAGCCGCGATTTGATGCGCGCGAAGCGCTGGCCGGGCGTCGCCACCGAGGCATCGATCCGCGCCTGCATCTCCGACAGCACGCGGCGGACTCGGATCGGATTGCGCCCCAGGTCATGCGTGCCGAAGCGCGAAGCCGAGCGAACGTCGATCCGCGCGCGGCCGCCTTCGCTGTCCACCCGCACGATCACGTCATCGTAGAAGCCGATCACCAGGGTGCGGTCCACGGCCTCGATGATGCCGGCCTGGCGCTGGCGCGGCGGTGTTTCGGCCACGATTTGGAAGCGGAGCCGCTTCAGCGTATCGAGCGCCAGCTCGTAGGTGTCATCGACGCTGCGGCTCACGTAAAGCGGGCGTAAGTCCGGATAATTCGCCTTCTGCACCTCGGCGAAACGCACCGCCGGATACTGCGCGGGGTTGGCGACGCCGGCGCGCTCGCGCTCCTTGGTCAAGGCGCTGAAGCGGGGTGGAGAGGCGAGATCGGTGGTGGCGTCGTTCATCGTGGGCAGGTTGAGGTAGGCTGGCAGCACGGCCGCCGGCCAGGCGAACACCGCGCCGGCGATCAGCATCCCGATCACCGCCCATGCGCCGCCGTCCGCGCCGCGCCGCCACACGTCGCCAATTGCCACCATGCCGAGCAGGAAGGCGCAGGCGGCGAGCCCGAACGCCACCACGAAGAGATTGAGCGCCAACTGCGTGGGCATGCCGAGCAGCCGGTGCAGCAGGATGGCGACCAGGATCAGCGCGCCGGAGAACAGCGCCACGCGCGGCGTCCAGCTCGAAAACAGTGCTGGCGGGGTATCGTTCATGCGGGCTGGCGCCTGCTTCCTTTGCTGCTGCGGTCGCGATCGTCCGTCGCACGGTGCGCGCGTCTCGATTTACCCTGGTTAAGCATAGCCGCCAAGACGTTCGGCGCTACACCCCAAGGCGATTGCATGAATCTGTAGGTGACACGGCGGGAGAATGCTGAATCTATGCAGGTCCTTTCGATTCGCGATGAGGACCGTCATGGCCGATGCCCAATCCCAGGTCGAACACGCGCACGATCAAGTCATTGGATGGCTTGCGCA
>CAMDPA010000351.1 GCA_945903565.1 Devosia equisanguinis
TACGCAACTGGGGATCGAGGACGATCTGCGTCCCCGCGGAGCGATCGAAGGTGTCGAGCGGTTGGTCCGCGCCGGTAAGGTGCGCCACGCCGGTTTCATCTGTCGTGGCAATGACGGCGCGGAAGTGCGGCGGCTGTTGGATACGGGCGTGTTCCGCTTGATCAACGTGCCGTATACGTTGCTCAATCCGAGTGCGGGGCAGCGGGTTCCGCCGGGGCTAGCGGTCGAGCGCGACTACGGCGATGTGATCTCGGCGGCACGTGCGGCCGGTGTCGGTGCAGCGATTTACAGCCCGCTGGCGGGTGGTGCGTTGACCGATGATGCGTTGACGGGGGCCACGCGGCATCCCTTGGCGCGTCCGGATCGTGCATCCGCGGAGAAGGCTATGCGGCAGCGGGAAGCGGCGACACGACTGCGTTTCTTGGGCGAGGCGACAGGCCTGACGCTGGCGCAAGCCGCGATCCGCTTCGTGCTGATGCACGCGGGTGTGACGACGGTGCTCGGCGGCTTCTCGTCGGTCGAGCAGATGGAGGAGATTGTCGCTGCAGCCGATGCGCCACCGTTCGAGCCGGCGATGATGGCGGGGCTGGAGGCGTTGTGGCGGGCGAACTTCGCTTAACGCCGTAGGGCGGGCAAGCGGCTTCGCGCAGCCCGCCGTTTGCAACGCGCGTGACATCGGCGGGCTGCGCGCTGACGCGCTTGACCGCCCTACGGCTGTGCTGCCGCTTGCCGCGCTTCCTCTATCCGCCGGTGCAGTTCCTGCGCGAGGCCGACGGCGGGGCCATAGCGGTCGGCGTCGTCTTGCGAGAAGCCCTTGTGGAAGTTCTGGCGGAACGCCTGGCTCACCGCGATTTGCCGGGTCGCCCAGTCGGGCGCGGTCCAGTCGCTCGGGGGTGAGCCGCTGCCGTACAGGATATCGCCGGGCGATTGCGGGAAGAAGTTCATGGGAGACTTGCCCTGCTCGACAAGGGCGATCTGCTCCTGCAATTGCCGGCGCAACACAACGATCGGCAGATCGGTTCGACCCAGCAATTCCTGGCTGCGATCGACGATGTCGCCCTGGGCCTTCCACACGATGGCATCCTGCGCCAAGACGTAGTCGAGCACGGGGTTTCCATTCTCATCTTTCATCGGCGGTTCGTACCAGGGCACCACGTCCTGCTTCGGTGCCTCCACGCCGGGCGGGGCAGCGTAGACTTGGTAGCAGATATGATACGTGTGCGTATCGTCCATCGGCACGCGGATCTGGTACTCGCTGCGCGGCGCGCCGGTGCTGCCGGTTTGCGTGTAGAACGGGAAAATCACGGTGGAGTGGCGACGCGTGCGGTCGGCCTTCGCGCCGAGTGCCTTGGAGTAGACGATGCCCTTCTCCATGCCGTGCTCGGTGGTGTTGGCATACAGCTCCTTGATGCCTACGCCCCACTCGAGCCGCGTATGCACGGTGTGATCGGTGGCCGTGGTGCGGGCGCTGTCGCCCTGGCGCTCCAGCACGTAGTTGAACAGGTGACCGTGCGCCCACACGCTATGGGTGGGATCACCGGTGTTCTCCTGGCATTGCAGCCAGTTGCAATCGAGCACGTTGACGCCGATCTGGCGCACGGCGTTCGGCCACACGAACAGATCCCACGGTGGCAGCGCGGGCACCGGCTCGGGGCCCATGTAGGCGAACACGAGGCCGCCCATCTCGCGCACCGGATAGGCCTTCATCTTCTTCGGCAGGGCCTGGAGCGGCTTCAGCTCCATCGGCCGTTCCTTGCATTCGCCGGTCTCGCCGTAGAGCCAGCCGTGATAAGGGCAGCGCAGGCCCTCGTCGTCGGGAATGCCGTACTGCAGGTCGACGAGGCGATGCAGGCATCGGTCACCGATCAGGCCGATGCCGCCCTTCTTGTTCTTGTAGAGCACGAGATCTTCGCCGAGCACGCGGACCTTGCGCACGGGATTTTCGAGCAACTGCGCGAACGGCGCGATCGGGATCCAGTAGCGCCGCATCAGCTCGCCGCACGGTGTTCCCGGACCGACGCGTGTCAGTCGCTCGTTCATTTCGGGGCTGAGCATGGGGCCTCTAGTGAGTAGGGAGTAGGGAGTAGGGAGTAGGGAGTAACCCCCGCTTATGGTGCCACGAACTTCTTTGCGCGGTCCACGACGCCGGGCGGGAACTTGTAAACGCGCGCAATGAAATCCTCGATCTGTTGAGGGCTCGTATAGGTCACGCCGCCGATGTAACCGACGGTGAACTCCTTGACGAAGAGCGGATCTTCCATCGTTTTCGCGAAGGCCGCACGCAGGGCCGCGAGGCGGTGGGCGGGAACGCCCGCGGGTGCCGAAAACGCGCGGAAGAACTCGTTGGTGCCCAGCACCATCTCCATCACCTGCTTGTCTTCCGCCGTCTTCGCGAGATGGATGGCGACGGGCACGCCGGGCAGATCAGGTGACGGCTTCAAAGCGACCTGCAGCATGACATGAACGAGATTGCGGGGCAGCCAATCCTGTCGCTTCAACGTGTCCCAGTCCTTGCTGGCGCGGCCGTGGATCTCGCCGCGTTCCAGCGCCAGATCGATCTCCGACGTGCCGCCGCGATAACCGCTGAGCACCTTGAGTTTGAGGCCCAATATCTCGTTGAGCAGAAGCGCGTAGGTCGCCGGTGCGTCCGCGATGCCGCTGGCGCCGATCAGCAACTCCTTGTCGCGCGCTTCGGCTAGCGTCTTGGCCGGTGCGTCGGTGCGCACGACGAGAACCGGCGTACCACGCGAGGCGAGAGACCCGATCCAGCCGAATGAGCGCGGATCGAACTGCACGCCCTTCAGGTCGATCAGCGGCGCCAGCAGGAGCATGTCGGCGTACAGGCCGATCACTGAGCCGTCACGTGGAGAGGCATTGTTGACGTGGTTGGCGGCGACCACAGTGCCCGCACCGGGCATATTGCGCACGATGATGTTCGGCGTGCCGGGAATGTGCTTGCCGTAATGCTTGGCGAGAATCCGCGCCGACTGATCATAGCCGCCGCCCGGCGCATAGCCGACGACGATCGTGAGCGGAGTGGTGCGAAAGAACTCGGCGCTGTCGTCGGCTTGGGCGAGGGACGGAGCGTTTATCGGGGCGAGGCAAAGCATGGCCAGGAAGCGAGCGCGCCATGCGCGAAGACTTCCGTGAACCGGCAGTTGGAACATTACCGAGCCTTCCGTTCGATGCTTCGTGCCTGGGTATGCGACCGCCGGGCCAAGGCCAGCACGCGAAGTCAGAACGCGTGCGCCTTTTCCCGAGCATCGCATTCCGCGGACCGGGCGTGCAACTGCTCGCTGATCTCGGCCGGCAAGCTGTGCAGTTCGCCGATTGACTGAAGGTGACGAGTTGAATCGCGACAGGTCCGCAGGGCGTCGCGGTGGCGGCCGGTCCGCATTTGGGCGTCGCTCGTATACCATGCGATGTCTGACAACAGCCTCACTACAGTGGTGTCCCGCGGGCTCTTTCGATGCAGCGAGTCCGCGAGTTGCCAGGCCGTTCCCAGAACTTCAGTGGCTGGACCGGGCTCGTTGACCTTCAAGCGCATCTGGCCCAACCCGAGATAGGACTCCGATCGATTGCGCTGCAGGGAGATGAAGTTGGGATTGGTGTCGGGGGCTTCCTTGGTGAGGGCCAGCACGGTTTCGAAGTGGCGGCCGGCCTCGTCGGGTTTGTCGTGGCGCAGAAGCAGTTCGGCGACGTCCTTGTGCGATTGCACCAGGTCTCGCAGGCGTTGGGGAGAGCCAATGCCGAGCCTGTAGCCTTCCTGGGCGATTTCGAGCTTGTGTTTGCGCGTTGTGAGCAGGCGCTCGCTTTGACCGAGCTTCTCGAGCGGATCCTCCATGCCCCACAGCGCGAGCCACGTATTGCGCCGGGCCGGCAGATAGCGGGGCAGGCGGCGCAACTGTTCGAATAGCTCGAGGGCTCGCTCGTAGGCTTGGATGGATTCAAGAAGTGTACGTTTCTTGTCGGTGGGGGCGGGCCATTCCCGCTTGATCTCGCCGATCTTCATGAAGGAATATGCGAGTTCGTTCTTGACGCTGGCGTTGTTGGTATCGCCGTCGAGCAGCGTTTGGCGAATCTCCTTGCTGCGCTCGTAGGCGGCCAGGGCTGGACCGAAATACTTCTGGCGTTTGCGAATGTCTCCCATGACCATGTTCGCCTGGGCCAGTAGCTGCGCCCTCAGTGCGTTCTTAGGCTGATCGCCCAGGAGGCGGGCCGCAAGTTGCAGGGCTTCGTCGATGTGTGCGACCGCTTCGGCGTAGTTTTCCGGGCGGGCCGAGCGGCCATGCAATCGGTCCGCGATAATACGGTGCAGATCGGCGGCGTTGATGTAGGCTTCGGTGAGCGCCTGATAACCTATCGCTGTGCGGATCTCAGGTTTGAGCCCTTGCAGCCGCTCGATCGCCTGCGTGGTCTTTTCCAGCGCCTGCACATATTCGCGCTGGCGGTGGTGCAGGTTCGCGACGCCGAGAAGCGACTGGGCATCGATGATGTGGTCGTCCGCGATCAGTGCTGACCGCTCGCCGGCGTATTGGTCGATCGCCAGCCCTTTTTCGAAGTGGATCAAGGCATCGGCGTAGTTGCCTTGGGCCAGGCAGGCGGAGGCCACCGTGCGGTAGGCACGCTTCAGCATCACGGGAAGCTGGGTATCGATCGCTGAATGTACGCGCAGCCAGCGTTCGAGAAATGCAATGACGTGGTCGGTCTCCTGGTGCTCCATCTTGTTGAGCGAGCGCCATGCATCGATGGTCGTGCCGAGGGCGCGCTCGCGCAGCGTGCGGGGGTGTTGTGTAAGCTGAAGTAAGATCGTCAAAGCTTCGTCAGCCTTACCGAATTGCTCTGTGGTCCGGCCGAGTGTGGCATAGGCCTCGGAGAAGCGAAGGTTCAACTGAGCCTGCCGGAACAACAGCTCGGGCCGGTCGCCGCCGATCTCCTTGACCTTGGCCAGGGTCTCCTCGGTTTCCTGCAGAAAACCGACCGTGACATCCGTCGCGACGCCGTACTCCCTGGTGATCTTCGTCGTCGTGGCGACGAGAGCGGCGGCGCGGTCCAGGGTATTGAGGATCAAGCGTTCACTGCGGGCCTGCGAACGCAGGGCGAGCGTCGCGAACGTGGCGGCGCCGGCGGCGAGCAGAAGCATCGCTGCGCAAATGCTCGTCATGACAAAGTATCGCCGGCGCTGCCTTTCACGCTCACGCGCCAGATCGCGGTGAGGGGCACGCCGAGCAGACCGCTGATGATCTTGGAAAGCGCGAGCTCTCGCCCATCGCCATCGGGCCGGGCATCGGCGGCCAGGGGGTCGCAATCCTGGCCGGCGGGATCGCCAGCGGGATCGAACCGGGTCAGGAGAGGGGCCGGAAGACAATTGCGATGGGGATCGTGGGGCACGCCATCGACAATAAAGCAGAAGACGCGATCGTTGCTGCCGCGCCTCTTGAAGGTCTTGATCTCTTGCTGGACGTGCTGGCTTCTGACGGCGGAAGGCGAGCAGATGACGATCAATGCCGAGGAGGTTGTAAGGGCCTCGTCGATCTGGGAGCTGAGAGAGGGGCCTGCCGAAAGACCTTCGCGATCGCGAAATACCGGTCGCAAACGATTGGGCACGCGACCGTACGGTGTTTGCTGGCCCACAAGTGATTCGTCGACGTTGTAGCGGTCCAGTCGCTGGTGCAGCCATTCGGCCGATTTGCGGTCGGTGTGGCTGGAGCTGAGGAATGCGCGATACTTATACTTTGAAAAATCCGACATGACTCTCTCCCGAGAGTAGCCGCCAGTTGAAAAGTATTAGTCAAAATAAGCTGTTAGCACCGCGCGATCTTATGCCTGTAAAATAACAAGCTCGATCAGCATCGGCCAGCATACCTATCCCCTTGCCTCAGGTCCCTCAAATTCAGCGCAATTGTATGGTCTACCGGCGACAACCAGGAGTTGGCGCCATGACACAGCATAAGTCGGATGATCTGTGGCGGGATTTTCCCAAGACCGCCGCCGAGTTCGAGGCGC
>CAMDPA010000352.1 GCA_945903565.1 Devosia equisanguinis
GACGGCCCGCACCCTGAGATCTTTCGAGTATCCCTTCGCCATCGCGATCCCCGCCGTTGCTGCCGGTGGAATCCGAATCTGATTTGCGCGTCCGAGGGAATCCCCTGTAACTGTTTTGATTCACATCAAGTGGAAAGCGCTCTAGATGCCGGCACTTCCCATCAAAGGCGCGGTTGAATCGTGAAACCCAGCGTCGACGCAATGGCCGCGATTTCCTGGAGCTTGCTGGCAGCTTTTCGCTTGTCGGGCCTGGTTCCGGTTTTGACCAGCGCTGCAACCTCGGACAGGAGCCGTTGGATCTCACCAAGCTCGAACATTGCATGCTCCATCCGTAGACGTCAGCCCAGCGCAATTGCCTCCAGCTTTGCTATTCGAATAAAAAAGCATATTTGTAATAACGTCGCCGTCGAGCCGAAAAAATGGGCTCATTTCCGGTCAGGGCGACGCTCTGATCTTCAATTGACTTTCACGCGCGATGCGCTCGAAAAGCTCGGTCGCGTTCTTGATCCTGTATTGGTGATCGCGCCCCACTGCAGGTAGCAGGCGCGTGATGCTGTAGGCGCCGGTCGGGACCGAGACCTGCAGTTTGTCGGGCATGAACTCGACGAGCTGCCCGATCCTGTACCTGTGAAGGGACATGTTTCCTCATCACGCTGCGTGCAGGCGCAGTCCCGCGAACTAACGCCCCTTCTTTCCGGATTTCCCCTTGGCAGAGGCACCCGACGAAACCTGCGCGAAAGTGGAAACAGGCACGGCCTGCTTTGCCTTGTCAGCCTTCGGCTTCTTCTTCTCGCGATTGCTCTTCTGTTCGCCTTTAGCCATGATTTCCACCTGATGATTGCGTGTGCGTTTTGGTCGTTCCTACGCGTTTACAAGCACGTCACTAGGGAACCAGTGTCTCCGAGAAGCCGCCAAACCGTGCCGGCAAGGCACGCGGCATCTCGGAAAACCGATGCTAAGGCTTGCTGGCTAGAACTCGCTCGGCGCAGCTGCTGGCCATCGCCGAGTCGACGGTCGCGGTGCCCGGCATTGCCGCCCAGCCGCCCTTGGAGATGAAGCTGCCCTGCTCCCAGGCCTTGGCGTTCTTCAATTCGACGAGCTGTGCCGTCGCGTCCTTGCCGCGCCGGAAGTTCTCCGCGCAGATCGGTGCGAGCGCTGCAACGACAGCGGCCGAGACCTTCTGCTTGACGAGCGTTTCTGCCGAGCTGCTGGTGACCCATCCGCCCCAACTGAAACCGACGATCGCCACGGCAGCGGCGCCGCAGATCGCGCCCCAAAGCGCGGGCTGTAGTTCATCCGGAATTTGCATAGCTATGGTCTTTCCTGAAGGCCGCGCGGCGCGGTGGACTGGTCGGGTTGGAGCGCTCGGATCGCGGCGCCCAAGTACCCGTCAGGCACTCGTCAACGGCTTGCGCCAATACTTCCTTAAGCCGAACCGTCGTCAACTCTCCGATCGGCATCGTGATCGCATGCACTTCGCCGGAGACGGCCCCGATCGAGCAGGTGAACTCGCCCGCCCGCGTCAAGATAAGCAGTATCTTCGAGTGGGCGCGCGCACTGTGCTCAAACTCGATCACGACGCGATCGATATCGGGATGCTTCAGTTCGTGCACACCCATGGCCAGCCCACAATAGCCGTGGCTCCTCAACATGCCGTCGACGGCCTTCACTATGGCTGGAATCTCGTTCTTTCGCGTGGCCCAGATCGCCCTGGCTTCATCGCGCAACCGCTCCTTGGCGGCGAGATCGTCACGGCTCACCTTGTCCTTCAGATCCCGCTCGCGGGCGGTTGCGGCAATCTTCGTCTCGAGTTTCGACAGCGGATCGGTCGTCATCGCGGTTTTCCATTCGTGCTTCTGCGCGGCCATATTCAGCCGGTTCCAAACCGCCAAGTTCCGCGCTCCACGATTTCAATGGAAACGGAAAAGTACTGCTGACTGCGCGGTCGTTACGCCCGCGTATCCGTCGGATTTAGGTGACATCCCATGAATTTGCAACCTTATTCACGGCGCAAATACCTCATGAATTCTGGGAGCAACACAAGGCCCCGAGATGCCGAGCCCGCGAATCTGCCTTGCTATTCCCGCGTTTGCTACCCATATGTGCACGTATTGGGCTTCATCCCCCTGCATTGACCGGGCTGCTCGCACTTGAGTGCCCGCCTCCCTACTGGCTCGCGCCCCCCACGATCCGCAATATTTTTCACGCCTTGTTTCTGGGCGACGCGACGGGCTGCTCGCGATCCCACAGAAGATCGGGCAACGAACACCCATTGCTGCCACCCCCAGAAACGCTTCCCGGATTCCCCGCCGGTCCTGTTCGGGGCACCTGCTGAAAGCGCAACATGACGGTCGCCATTTCTACCAGCCGTGACAAACGCGGCACCAAGCGCACGTGCGTCGCCTGCGACATCCGCTTCTATGACTTGGCAAGGGCCCCCATCGTCTGCCCTGCCTGCGGCGGCGAGCACATCCCCGTCGTGCGAGCGCCCATCGAGGCGAGGCCGCGCGCCTTCTCAGGAAGCGCGAGCTGGAACAATCGAGGCATCGTGCACCATGCGCCCGCGCTTCCGGATGCGGCAGCCGAACAGATTGCCGACAGCGACGACGTGGTTGCCGAAGATCTCGAAGAGGCAGCCGTGGCGGACGATGCCGGCGTCGTTTCCGACGACGATACCGTGCTCGAGCCGGAGGCGGATGACGCGGATGCGTCAGCCCTGGTGGAGCATGACGACGACGAACCCAAGGATCAATAAGCCAATCTGAAACATCGGGCTGCGGCCCACGTCAACCCGCAGGTGCAAACGTTTGGCCTTGGGCGTAATCCAGCTTGGCGCTACGCGCACCGCCCGACAAGCCCTGCGCGTTTTGTGGCACTTGTACGACGTCGATTCCGCTGACTTCGAAACCCAACAGCAAGGCGACGTCTTCGGCCATGCCCCGCGGCGCGATCCCCGGATTTACGACAACGGCGGAGTCGAAGCGGCCCTCAACCGCCTCGAACAACAAGCGGGCATCGTCCTCCCCGGCTGCAACCACGATTTGATCGTACGCTTCGTCCAGCGCGTCCAAGGTCAGATTGAGGCGATCGGGGTCGAGAACAGCCCCCGGATTGGCCGGCGGCGTCCCGGGCTGGATGAGATGGATACTGCAGCCGGGCATGCGGCTAATGACTTCTTCAAAGGTCGCGCTGCCCTGCAGCAGATCCGTGAACCCGGGCTTGCGAATCGACGTGCGCGACACGGCAACCGAATTGCCCGCAAGGTCCCAGACGAGGAGAACGACGCGCTTGCCCGCGCGGGTCAGATGCTCGGCGAGCACAAGCGCCTCGGGAATCGGATCAAGGCCCGCGCTTTCGGTCGTCACCAGCGTGCGGACGCCGGCGGTCGTATCGGTACGCGTGGCGAGCCGCTGCGCCAGCGCTGAAATGACGGCATCGCTGACAGCATCCGGCGAGGGTGCGTGCACGGTGCGGGCCGCAAACGTGTTACCGGGCGACATCTGCCGGCTCGGTGCGGGCGCTGCGGCTCCCGCGAGCGCCGGTTCGATCGGCCCACCCGCACGCCGGCCCGGCGATGACGTGGAGTAAGCGGCCATGTCGGTCGGCGCGACGAGAGCCTTGGTGATGACGAATGCCAAGCCCAGAATCAGGGTCGCAAGCGCGGCCAGAATTGTCGTGGGCGCTTTGCGGGGGAACGTCGGCACGCTCGAGACCAGCGCACGGGAGATGAGCTGCGCCTCGATCGGGACCTGCCGGATATTGACGACGGTACGGTTGTCCTCGAGTTGCCTCTGCAGACGATCGAGCTCGGCGCGCTTGGACTTGGCGAGCGACTCGAGTTCCTTCAGCCGGGCCTCGTTTCCGGTCTGCCCGGTGACCTTGGTTTTCAAGGCTGCGATCTGACGGGTGACTGTCTCGACACGAATGGTCGCCGAGCGCGCATCCTTCTCGATGCCCTGCACGACCTTCTGCACTTCTGCAGTGATCTGACGGCTGAGACCGGCCACATCAGCGTTCAGCTGCTTCATACGCGGATGGCCCGGCAACAGCGCTGCCGACGTTTCCGCGATTTGCCGCTCGAGCCGGACCCGCTGCTGGATCAGGCCCTGGATCAACGCCGACTTCTGCACATCCGGCAAAACTTCGGCGCTACCGCTCTTCAACAACTCACCTGCCGTCCGCGACCGAGCTTCGGCCTCGTTGCGGGCGGCTTCGGATTTGAGCAGTTCGTCCTGCAGGCCGGCCATGCGCTGATCGCTGACGGGCGCACTCTGTGGCCCCGAGCGAAACTGGTCGGAGCTCGCGCGATAGCCTTCCACGGCAGCTTCGGCGTCGAGCACTTCCTTGCGCAGCTGATCTACCTTGGGGATCAGCGCGTCGACGGCCTTGCTGGTCTCCTCGACCGGTGTCGAGACGAGGCCCGCGCGATACGTCTCGCCGAGGCGGTTTGCGAACTCGGCGGCCAGCGCGTTATCCGTCGAGGTGAAACGGATCGCGATCGAACGCGTCTCCTTTACGGCGACGACCTCGACCTGGCGGCGGACGACCGCGAGCACGCGTTCCTGCTCGCTCTCTGCAGCTGGTGAAGCGCCGACGCCAACCAGCCGCAGCATTGCGCTCCAGGTATCGACAGAACCAAGCGCACTGTTGAACTCGACGCGATTGCGCAGCTTCAGCTCGGTAGCGACCTTCAGCAGCAGATCCGACGACAGCAGAGCGCGCGCGTGTGTGTTGATCGCGGCCTGGTCGAGACGAGAGGCGTTGTCGGGAGCATTGGCCCGTTCACCCGCATCCGGGAACGGATTGTTGCGCCGGCCGACAAACTCGAGTTGGCTCTCCGACGTGAAGCGTGGCGCCATCAGCGACATCGCCCCATATGTGAGACCACCGACGAGACACGCAGCCACAAGCAGCGTTTTCCAGCTACGGCGCACGGCATGCCAAAGCGAAACCAGCTGAATGTCCTCATCCGCCTGCGCGAAGGGCGGGCGGGCGGTAGCGTTCGGCGACGACATGTTGGGAGCGGACATGGTGGCTTCGGGCTCTGATCGCGCTGTGAAACTCAGCGGATTAAGACCCCAGCCGGTAAGCATTCCATTAATCCAGCAGCGATTTGTGCCGCAATGGCACGCGGGTTGAAGCTTTATTTACTGCTTGGGCTCTAAAGCTCCATACGTGCCAATTAGGTCCGCGAAGGAGCGTCCGTGACATGTCGTTGCGTTTGACCACTATATGGACTGTCTTGTTGACCACCATGATGCTCGGCGGCTGCGCCACGGGTGCGTGGAACTGGTCGGACCCGGCCGGAACCGGTGCCGGCGAAACCGTGCTTGTCTCCGACCCAAACTCCGCCACCTTGGTGCCTGCCGAGGTCGCGACCGTAAGCATGCGCCCAGGAGATGCCGCCGCAACCGGCAATCCCGAAAAGCAAACCGGTTTCATCGTCGAAGACCAGAGCCCCCGCCCGCGCGCCTACTCCCTCGACACCGGCGATCGGCTGCGTGTGTTCGTCTATGGGCAGCCTAACCTCTCGCGCCTCTATACGGTCGACCAGTCCGGCATCATATCCGTGCCGTTGATCGGCTCCGTCCGCGCGCGCGGCCTCTCCACCACACAGCTCGAAGGCTCGATCCGTGGCCGCCTTTCCCAAGGGCTGGTTCGCGATCCGCAAGTCACCGTCGATGTCCAACCAAACCGGCCGTTCTTTATTTTGGGCGAAGTCCGCAACGCCGGCCAGTTCCCCTACGTCACAGGTATGACGGTCGAGATGGCCATCGCCATCGCCGGCGGTTTCGGCGAGCGCGCCAATGAGCGCAAAGCGCGCCTCACGCGCCGCTCGGGCCCAACTAAGGACAGATCGCAAAAAAGCTGAATCGTGATCTGTGTGCGTGCGACCGTGTGACTCGGCAGCGCGGGATTCCTTGTCCCGGCGAACAGTCGTACGCCGTTGCATGATCGACAGACAAGCCATTCGGCAAAGATGGGAAGCCGTCGGGTG
>CAMDPA010000353.1 GCA_945903565.1 Devosia equisanguinis
CCCCCCTCCGCCCCTTCGGGGCACCTCCCCCGCAAGGGGGGAGGAAAAATGCGTTACGGAGACCACATGCCAACTTGGAACAAGTACGATCCTACCGCCGCACGTAAGCAGGGCAAGCCTGGGCGCGAGGCGCGGCCGAAAAGCCTGACGCTCGACATCCACTCGCACGTCGCAATTCCGGCGGCGGGCAAGATCGCGGGGCCGCATGTGAAGCCGGAGACGGTGCCGCTCGGGTGGTTTTCGGACGACGCGACCAAGGCGGTGAACGCCAAGCAGGATGTGGACATCCCGGACCGGTTGGCGGGCGCGGATGTGCGGTTGGGCGACCTCGACAAGATGGGGCTCGACAAGCAGCTCATCATGCCGCCGCCGGGGCAGTGCTATTACAATGTGCCGCTGGAGATCGCCGTGAAGGCGACGCAGGTGTTGAACGACGGGCTCGGCGAGTTCGCGGCCAAGCGTTCGGATCGCTATCTCGCGCTCGGGTCGGTGCCGCTTGAAAGCGGCAAGGAGGCCGCGATCGAGCTCGAACGGATCATGAAGCTCGGCCTGAAGGGCGTGCAGGTTCTCACCAACGTCGCGGGCAAGGAATTATCCGATCCGGAGTATGCGCCGTTCTGGGCCGCCGCGGAGCGGCTGGGCGCGCTGGTCGTCATCCATCCCAACGGCTTCACGCACGGCGAGCGGTTCAAGCGGTTCTACTTCTCGAACGTGATCGGCAATCCGTTGGAGACGACGATCGCGCTGCATTATCTGATTTTCGACGGCGTGCTGGAGCGGCATCCGAAGCTGAAGATCCTGGCGGTGCATGGCGGCGGCTATCTCGGCGCGTATCCGGGGCGCATCGATCATGCGTGGGGCGCGCGGTCCGATTGCAACGCGGAATTGCCGCGGCCGCCGGGCGAATACCTGCGCCGCATCTACGTCGATACCGTCGTGTTCACGCCGCACCAGTTGCGGGGGCTGGTGGAGACGTTCGGCGCCGATCACGTGCTGATGGGTACGGATTATCCGTTCGACATGGCGGACTATGATCCGGTTGGGCACGTGTGTGACAGCGGATTTGACGCCAAGACGGTCGAGGCGCTGTGTGGCGGCAATGCGAAGCGGTTGTTGGGGATTTGAGGCGGTGATGGTGTCAGACCCTCTGGGTCTGACACCAAGGCGGGACGGTGACGTAGTTGGGTCAAGCGTCGATGCGGAGGATCGCTCCGCAACGATGTGCAACACAGCAATTCAAGCTGTGCCTGCAAATGCTGGGTCGCGCAAAGTGCTTGACCCAGCCTGCGAGTTCCACAGTGGTGTCAGACCCGGAGGGTCTGACACCGTCTCATACGAATCCCCACCTGCCCATCGCGCGCTTCCCGGCGAGTGTGGCGGCCAGTTCGCACCTGCGAGATTGGAGCCACCGCCATGACCTACCAGAACATCATTGCCGAGACGAAGGGCCGGGTCGGCCTCGTCACGTTGAACCGGCCGCAGGCGTTGAATGCGCTCAACTCGGCGCTGATCGCTGAGCTGAATGTCGTGCTCGACCAGTGGGAGGCGGACGCGAATATCGGCTGCATCGTGATCACCGGGTCGGAGAAGGCGTTCGCGGCCGGTGCCGACATCAAGGAGATGCAGGCGAAAACCTTCATCGAGGCCTACGCGGGCGATTTCATCTCGACGTGGGAGCGGCTTGCGCGGTGCCGCAAGCCGGTCGTCGCGGCGGTGGCGGGTTTCGCGCTCGGCGGGGGCTGCGAGTTGGCGATGATGTGCGACTTCATCATCGCGGCGGATACGGCAAAGTTCGGCCAGCCTGAAATCAAGCTCGGTGTGATGCCGGGCGCGGGCGGTTCGCAGCGCCTGACGCGGTTCGTCGGCAAGTCGAAGGCGATGGATATGTGCCTCACCGGGCGCAACATGGATGCCGCCGAAGCCGAGCGCGCGGGGTTGGTGTCGCGTGTCGTCCCGGCGGCCGATCTGATGGTGGAAGCAATGAAGGCGGCTGAGACGATCGCGGGCATGTCGATGACCGCCGCGATGATGACCAAGGAGAGCGTCAACCGCGCCTACGAGACGACGCTGAGCGAGGGCATCAAATACGAGCGCCGCATGTTCCACGCGATGTTCGCGACCGAGGATCAGAAGGAAGGCATGGCCGCATTCGCCGAGAAACGGAAGGCGACGTGGAAGAATAAGTAGGGAGTGTGCGGGCGGTTGGGGGGCAGACCAGGCGGCAAGGCCCCGCCGCCCGCAACGCGTTCGGTTACCTCGATTTAACGAAATCCCTTGCACAATGGCGTGGCGGGCGGCACAACACACCGTCTTCCACCGCAATGATCGAGCCAATGACGCGCCCTTTTGCGAGCATGATGGTCCTGACCTTGGCAAGCCCCACCGGCTGCCGGGCGAGCCATGCCGCGCGTCCGCTCACCCTCGCGCTCCTGCTGCTTAGCGGCCCCTGGGCCGTCTGAAGCCGTGCCCTTGGGTACGGCTCGCCGCTCAGGGGATGGACTTCCGGCACAATAGTCCAACGTGGCACCAGACCTCGTGCGAGATTGATCTCGCCCCGTCGATGTGCTCGAAAATCGCTGCAAAGCTCAGGAACGCACCATGACCACCTCTCCCGCCGAAACCACGCCGATCGTCATCTTCGACACCACGCTCCGCGACGGCGAGCAGTCGCCCGGCGCGACCATGACGCTGGAGGAAAAGCTCGAAGTCGCGGCCTTGCTCGACGAAATGGGTGTCGACATCATCGAGGCCGGATTCCCGATAGCTTCCGACGGCGACTTCGAGGCCGTCAGCGAAATCGCCAAACGCGTCAAGCGCGCGACCGTGTGCGGCCTCGCCCGCGCCGGCGCCAAGGACATCGACCGCTGCGGCGAGGCCTTGCGGGGTGCCGTTCGCCCGCGCATTCACACGTTCATCTCGACGTCTCCGATCCATATGAAGTTCAAGCTTCAAAAGGAGCCGGCGGAGGTGCTGGAGATGGTGCGCGCCCAGGTCGAGCGTGCGCGCAAGTATACCGACGACGTCGAATGGTCGGCGGAGGATGCCACGCGCACGGAGCACGAGTTCCTGTGCCGTTGCGTGGAGACCGCGATCAAGGCCGGCGCCACCACGATCAACATCCCCGACACCGTCGGCTACACGGTGCCGGAGGAATATTTCGCCATGTTCCGGATGCTGATCGAGCGGGTGCCGAACGCCGATAAGGCGATCTTCTCCACGCATTGCCACGACGATCTCGGCATGGCCGTCGCCAACTCGCTCGCGGGCATCCGCGCCGGCGCACGCCAGATCGAATGCACCATCAACGGCATCGGCGAGCGCGCGGGCAACGCCGCGCTCGAGGAGATCGTGATGGCGATCAAGACGCGCGGCGACGTGTTGCCGTTCACCACCGGCATCGACTCGACGATGCTGACGCGTGCGTCAAAGCTCGTATCCGCCGCAACCTCGTTCCCCGTGCAGTACAACAAGGCGATCGTCGGCCGTAACGCATTCGCGCACGAGAGCGGCATCCACCAGGACGGCATGCTCAAGCACACCCAGACCTACGAGATCATGACGCCTGAATCCGTCGGCGTCGCGAAAACCTCGTTGGTGATGGGCAAGCACTCCGGCCGCAACGCGTTCCGGTCCAAGTTGAAGGAACTCGGCTATGACCTCGGCGACAACGCCTTGGAGGACGCGTTCAACCGCTTCAAGGCACTCGCCGACCGCAAGAAGGTGATCTACGACGAGGATATCGAAGCGCTGGTCGACGAGGAGATCGCCACCTTCACCGACCGCATCAAGGTCGTGTCGATGATGGTCGTGGCCGGCACGCAGGGCCCGCAGACCGCATCGCTGACGCTCGACATCGAGGGCACGGAGCGCTCGGTGCAATCGACGGGAAACGGCCCGATCGACGCGATCTTCGTCGCGATCCAGAAGCTCGTGCCACACAATGCCGTGCTGGAACTTTACCAGGTCCACGCCGTCACCGAAGGCACGGACGCGCAGGCCGAGGTATCGGTGCGGTTGGCGGAGGACGGGCGCGTCGTCACGGCGAAGGCGGCCGACCCCGACACGCTGGTTGCGTCAGCCAAGGCTTATGTCGGCGCGCTGAATAAGCTGATCATCCAGCGCCAGCGGCAGGTCGTCGCCCAGGCGCGCGGCCCGGAAGGACTGCGCCTCAAGGGTGTTTGATCGGGACTGGCGTAGGGCTTACTCAGCCTCGATCACGTGCGGCACGAATCGTGACGTGTTCTTCGTGATCGGGCTCTTGTCCTCGCGGATGCCGACGCCGCAGGAATGCCCGGCCACCATCCACGCGCCGATCACGGGATAGTTGCCATCGAAGCTCGGCAAGGGCGCGAGCCCTTGCACGACGTACCCCTCGCGTCCGTAGCCGCCTGCCTCGCTGTCGGCGACGCGCCCGTCGACGACCAGCGTCACGTTCGCACCCTCGCGCGAGTAGATCGGCTTCAGCGCATGATTGCCCTCGAGGCTGCGCGCGCGCGGATCATCCGCAAAGTACGCCGGCAGCAGGTTGCGATGGTTCGGCGCCATCTCCCACAGCAGCGGCAACAGCCCCTTGTTGGAGAGCAGCGCGCGCCACGGCGGTTCCAGGAATGCGGTGTAGCTCGTCGAAAGCCCCCGGCTGAATTCCTCCTCGAACAGCCACTCCCACGGATACAGCTTGAACAGCCGCTCGATCGGCCGGTTGTCGAGATCGTAGAGCTGGCCGTCGCCGCCAAGCCCGATATCGCCGATCCCGATCAACTGCGTCGCGAACCCGCCCTGCCGCGCGCAGTCCGCGATGTAGTCGATGGTGCCCTGATCCTCGGCATGCGCGGCTACGCTGGTCAGATGCAACAGGCCTTGCCCCGCAAGCTCGGCGAAACGGCCGACGAGCCGCTCGTGGATCGAGTTGAACTGGTCGGTTCCCGCCGGCAATTTGCCTGCCGCAAGCTGATCCTCGAGCCAGAACCACTGGAACGAAGCGGCCTCGTAGAGCGCCGTCGGCGTGTCGGCGTTGTATTCGAGCAGCTTGGCGGGGCTGCCGCTGCGATACGAGAAATCGAGCCGGCCGTAGAGCGAGGGATCGCCGCGCTTCCAGCTCTTGCGGATCAGCTCCCACGCCTTCTGCGGCACGGCCATGCGCGTGAGCAGGCGGTCGTCGGCGACGATGCGCGCCACCGCGGCGCGGCACAACTGATCGAGCTCCGCCGCCGCGTCCTCGATTTCGGTTTCGATCTCCGCGAGGCTAAACGCGTAGTAGGCGCTTTCGTCCCAGTACACCTCGCCATTCGGCGAATGGAACGCGAAGCCGAGTTCGGTGGCGCGTTCGCGCCAGTTCGGCCGCTCGGCGATGCGTACACGCCGCATGACTAGCTACCCGATGAGAAGCTGGACGTCGACGATGTCGTACCGAACCCGCCCCGCTGAACGGTCGACGTTGCGGCCGCGGGTGCGTGTGCGGAGGGTGCATGGGCTGCCGTCGTGGGCGCCTTGTTCATACCCTGCGCAAGCTTGTGGCCGAGCATTCCGCCAATCAGGCCGCCGAGCAAACCACCACCGCCCGTTCCCGCACCGATCAGTCCGAGCACCGCCACAGCAGCGACGCCGCCGCCGACCCATTTCAGGGTGTCGTTGCTGTTGCCGCCGCCTTGCGATTGCGGCTGCGGTTGCACCCGCTGCGGCGGCGTGACGACGCCGCGCTTGCCGAAGCCTGACGGCCTCTGGTTCTGGTTCGATTGCAACGACATCGGAAGCCCCGTTTGGATCACGGATACGAATGCTACCGAAAACCAATGAATGCGACGTTCCCCTGGGAACCACCGCACGCCCCGCAGTTTACCTTATTTGCTCAGGGTTAGGACGGATCGCAAAAAAGCTGAATCGTGATCTGTGTGCGTGCGACCGTGTGACTCGGCAGCGCGGGATTCCTTGTCCCGGCGAACAGTCGTACGCCGTTGCATGATCGACAGACAAGCCATTCGGCAAAGATGGGAAGCCGTC
>CAMDPA010000354.1 GCA_945903565.1 Devosia equisanguinis
CTGCGGGTCTGACCCCCTCTTTCTCGGTTGGCGGCACAGAGGGGGGCAGACCCGCAGGGTCCGACCCCGGCGGGAAGAGCGGCATTGCCGACATGCTGGGCGCGCTGCCCGAGCCCAATCTGGGGGCGATCGATAAGCCGTATGCGATCATCGTGACCGGCGTTGGTGGCACCGGCGTCGTCACGATCAGCGCGGTGCTGGCGCAGGCGGCGCACAACGCCGGCCTCGGCTTCGGCTCTATCGACATGACCGGCCTCGCGCAGAAGGGCGGCGCGGTCGCCTGCCATATGCGGATCGCGGCGAACCCCGATGCGATCAATGCAATCCGCGTCGGCGTCGGCAGCGCGGATCTGATCGTCGGCGGCGATCTCGTGGTGACCGCGGGCAACAAGGTGCTCGATACCGTCAAGCCCGATCAGACCGCGATCGTCTACTCCACCTACGAGATGACGACCGGCGATTTCACCCGCAACCCGAATCTGACCTTGCCGGGCGCCGCGTTGCGCGCGCTCATCGCCGAGCGTGTGCGGCGCGGGCCGAGCCATGCCATCGACGCGCACGCCTACGCCGAGCGGCTATTCGGCGACAGCATCTATTCCAACATGCTGCTCGTGGGTCTTGCCTATCAGCTCGGCCATGTACCGATTCCCGCCAGCGCGATCGAGGAAGCGATCGAGCTCAACGGCGCGGCGGTGGAGACCAACCGGCAGGCGTTCCGTTTCGGGCGTCTGGCGGCGCATGACCTGGCCGCGCTCGATCGTTTGCTCGGCCCTTCCGGGAAAGCGAAATCCGACGCGCCCAAAACGCTGCCGGAGATCGTCGATTTTCGCGCGGCGCACTTGGCCGCCTATCAGGACGACAATCTGGCCAGGGTGTATCGCGCGCGTGTGGACGCTATCGCAGCGCTGGAGCAGCTACACGCGCCGGGCCGCACAGCTCTCGCTGAGGTTGTGGCGCAGGGCTATCACAAGCTACTCGCGTACAAGGACGAGTACGAGGTCGCCCGGCTCTACACCAATGGCGACTTTCTCCACCATGTCGAAACGCAATTCGACGGCGTTCGCGGCATGGACTTCCACGTCGCACCGCCACTTCTCTCACGTATATGGAAGGACAAAGTGACGGGGCATCCGCGCAAGATTTGTCTGCCGGGGTGGCTGATGATGCCGGTGTTCCGGCTCCTCGCCAAGGGGCGACGCCTGCGCGGCACAACCTGGGATGTATTCGGCTATGCCGGGGAAAGGCGCCTCGAGCGGCAGATGATCGCCGACTACGAGCGTAATCTCGACGAGATCGCCCAGCGGCTTTCGCCCGCAGCCTACGACACGGCCGTTGCCTTGGCTGGTTTGCCTTTGGAAATCAAAGGTTTCGGTCACGTCAAGCAGGCCAACCACGCGAAGGTTCAGATCCGCGCGAAGGTGCTTCTGACCAAGTTGCGGACGCCGCCGGCCCCTTCGAAGGCGACACCCAGAGAGCAGCGCGCGACCGCGTGACTGCGTCGTGAAACGGCGTTTATCCCGCGTTAGGTGGGCCATGATAAGCTACTGACGTATCATGTCTTTCCCAGCCGGTTGCACCATGTCAGAAAATGCCGTTCAGCTTCGCTATCCCCAGTGGCTGCGCCTGCTGAGCGCGGCCCTGATCGTGCTGCCGATCGGCGCGGCGTCGGCCGTGTGGGGCGAGGGGCAACCCATTGAATCCTGGCACAATTTGTTGCCGTGGGCGGTGCTCGGCCTATGGCTGGGGCTCACCTACCAGGTCTTCCTGATCGAGCTCTACTACGACAAGAACGGCGTAACCTACGTGTCGCCGCTCTCCGGCGTCGTGCACGTGAGCTGGAGCGAGATCGTCGCGCTGATGTATGTCCGCGGCGTCGACGGCTACATCCTGGAAGCCCAGGACGGCCGCCGCATCTGGTTCAACGACAAGCGCTCGGGCATCGAGGATTTCGCCAGGGCGATCGAGCAGCGGCTTCCGCGTCAGGCGCGCGGCGGGCGTTGAAACGGTAATATATTACCTCGCGTCATCGAGCACGAGCGCCAGCGTTGCCAACGCGCGGGCGGCGAAGGCTCGCATGTTCGCTACCCGGTCCGGGCTTGCCGTTTCGATCGTGATTGCGAACTCGCGCGGCCCCGCGATCGCGATACAGCAGTGGCCGCTGGCGTCACCATAACGATTGCCGGTGGGGCCCGTGGCGCCGGTTTCGCCGAGCCCCCAGACCGTGCCGTGCCGCTCGCGCGCCTTGCGCGCCAACAGCAGCGCATACTGTTCCGTCGAGGGCCGGAAACCCGTCATATCTGCGTCGGTGATGCCGAGCAGGCCGGTGCGCGCGGCCTTGGTGTAAACCACCGCGCCAGCGACGAAATAGGCGGATGCGCCGGCAACCGACAACAGCGAGGCGGCGATCAATCCGCCGGCTGAGGATTCCGCGATGGCGATCGTCTCGCCCCGCTCCTTGAGGCGTGCGCCAACCTTTTCGGCGGCGGGAAGCAGGTCGAGCATGGCTTTGGACCTCGCGCGGGTTCATGCGGGTGCCCAGGTTAACGCAGCGCGAGCCGCCAGGAAATCAGCAATCGTCGCCGTCATCGCAGCGCCCAGGTTTGCTGCAGAATCGCGTAAGAACATGCGAGCCATCGCCGCCAATCGGAGACTTGCCATGTCAGCCGCGCCCGCAATTCCCGGCCTTACCGGCATCGAGCATATCGGCCTCACTGTGCCGGACATCGAGGCCGCGACCCGCTTCTTCGCCGACGTCCTGAGCGCTGAAACGGTCTACGACATCGGCCCGTTCGAGCACGCCGACGACTGGATGGCCAATCACCTCGCGGTGCACCCGCGCTCGCGAATCAACAAGATGCGCGTGCTCAAGGTGGCGAACGGCCCGGTGCTGGAATTGTTCGAATTCACCGCCCCCGATCAGGAGCGCCGCGTGCCCCGCAACAGCGACTACGGCGGCTGGCACATTGCTTTCTACGTCGAGGATATCGAGAAGGCGCTTATCGCCCTGAAGGCGCATCAGGTCGAGATCCAGAGCGGGCCCGTGACCATGACGGAGGGGCCGAGTGCCGGGCTGGAGTGGCTGTATTTCAAGGCGCCGTGGGGCCAGCAGCTCGAACTCGTGAGCTATCCCGGTGGCATCGCGGCGTACCGGGAGAAGCGGATGGAGATCTGGCGGCCGAGGTAGCGGTTCGCGCCGAGGGCGCGACTGGGTTGCCACCCAGACGGGCTTGGGGCGACCCCAAACCCCCTTCTTTTTATGCCTAGAGAAGGAAGCGGCTTGCGTCGGGGACCGTCCGGACGCTGAGCAACGGCGGCAAGCTATGGCACGCCGAATGAACTGGCTCCGCGGGTAGGATTCCGGCGCCGCAATCTCTGTTGATATCATTATACTATTTCTTCGGCTGTGGCACAAACTGTGGCACAAACTGTGGCACAGTTTGGCGCGGGGATGGTGATGACAGCGGGTGCGGAATACCTGATCAACCGGGGTGGGGTTTGGCAGTACCGCCGTCGTGTTCCGGCAGACCTCGTCGACCTCGATCCCCGCTGCGAAATCCGGCTTACCACGAAGAAGCGGGACCTTGCGTCAGCCGCGGTGGTCGCAGCAAAGATCAACACCGATCTCGAGGCGTACTGGTTGGGGCTTTCGGCCGGCCAGCCTGCGGCAAAGGCGAAAGGTGCGGAGCGCTTTGAGCGCGCCGTGAAGCTCGCTCGAACGTTCGGCGTGTCGTATCGGTCGGCCGACGACCTTGCTCGGGGAGACCTCGATGCTCTCGTACAGCGATTGGAGTTGTTGGAGGAGAAGCAGGTCGTCGTGTCACCGGTCGCCGCGTCGGCTGTACTGGGCGGGGTCCAGAAACCCTCGATCATGATCACGCAGCTTTTCGCGTCCTATGAGGAGCACGTGCGCGACCGGATGCGAGGCAAGAGCGAAGATCAGGTGCGCAAGTGGCGGAATCCACGGCTGCGCGCGTGCAACAACCTCGTCGACGTCATCGGCGACAAGCCGCTTGCCGCCATCACGAGAGAGGACGCCCTCGATTTCCGAGCCTGGTGGCGCGATCGGGTGCTCGATGAGGATATGGACCCGGGCAGCGCAAACAAGAATCTCGGCCAGCTCGGCGCCATGGTCCGCGAATTGTCCGAGGCTTGGCGGCTCGGCATCGACAACCCGTTCGCCGGGTTGCGCCTGGCAGGGGAGCGGCACAACCCGCGGACTCCATACCCCGCTGATTTCGTGCGCTCGGAGATCCTGCCGGGGACCCGTTTGATGGGCCTCAACGCCGAGGCCCGCGCCATCGTGCAGATCGTGGCCGCGACCGGAATTCGTCCATCTGAAGTGGCGGCGCTGACGCGCTCCCGCATCGTGCTGGACGCCAGCATCCCACACCTGCAAATCCGCCCCGAGTCGCGCCAGCTCAAGACGCGCAACGCCGACCGCGACATGCCGCTGGTTGGGATCGCGCTGGAGGTAATGCGCGAGCACCGTTCAGGTTTCCCGCGCTATAGGGACACGCCTGACTCGTTCTCCGCGACAGCTAACAAGGCGATGGGAGAGGCAGGCCTGCGGCCGACGCCGGCGCATACGGTTTACTCGCTTCGACATACCTTCAAGGACCGGTTGATCGCGTTGGAAGCGCCGCCACGCGTGCAGGACGCTTTGATGGACCATGCTGTCGGCGAGATCGAATACGGCGCCGGGCCCTCGCTCGAACAGCGGGCAACCTGGCTGTCGCGGGTGTGGGTATAGTCCGTGTTGCTCGGCTAGGCGGCAGGAATAGAACTGGTCAGCAAGGCGCGGGCGCGTGTACGCGCGTCTTGTGCACTGCGGCGCTCAGCAACCTCGCGCTCGAGGCGTTCGAATATGGCGACATAGGTCTCGCCACCGGGCTGCGCCACCACTTGCGCGCACGTTCGCAGAGCGCGCTCTAGGCGCTCCGTGGTCACGTGGTTGCCGGTGGGTGGCATCGTCTCGCCGTCTCCGCTGGTTGACAAGAATCAACCTATTTGGGGACGGCGCGCGTCGCTTGGACTGCTAGTTGGCTTCGTTGTCCAACGCAGGTTCCGCGTCAGTATGGCAGTCGAATAATGAGCCCTTCAGCAATGGCCTTACGCCAGTGCCGGTTGTCGGGGACCACCTGCATCGCCTCGATGATGAGGGTCGCCTTCATTTTTCCGTCCGCACCTCTATGCATATCTCCAAGCCCGCCGAGACGAGCAACCTTGATCGTGCGGCCGGTATTGCCGTCAGAGCGGTGCTTCCCAAGGGGGGTATTGCTTGCGCCACGGTACCATCGCTCCAGACTTTTTGCGGGTGCTTCAATCGCGAGATCACCAGCGCTGTCGGTATGGGCGTCGGCTGGCTGTCTGGTGGCGCGCATTGGGCCGCTGGCGGCCTTCTTTTTACTGTCAGTGTCCTCTTTTTTCGTGCGGTTCGCCGCAGCCCGTTTGCCGCTCTCGGCCGGAACGCCCATTGCTGCGGCCACCACCTGGCATGCACGGGTCAAGCTCTTCGTGGCACCTGACGCCTGCTGGGAAGTGATTTCAGCGTCGATCATTTCTCGATAGAGATTATTGGTATACGAAACCTCCCTCTCGACGACGCCAATTGAGTTCGTCCCATTGCCCCGTTTTCCGTCAAGCCCGTAAGCGCCGGCGAGCCTAAGCGCATCCGCAAACGTTTGCTCGCCAGTAGCCTCGTAGATGCGAGCCAACCACTGCGCATTGTCGTTAAGGCGGCCATTGCAACTTGCGGCTCGCAGAGTAGTGCGCCTTTTCTGCCGCAGCTCCCGTAGCTCGGCAGCAAAGAGAGACGGCTCCACAATTTCGGACGGTGCGATGAGTGGAATCTCTGCCTGACAGCGCGCACGGTTGTGCGTGCGAATCAGGAGCCAGAATGACGAAGCGAACACGCCGGAACCACTCACCGGACTTCAAGGCCAAAGTGGCCCTT
>CAMDPA010000355.1 GCA_945903565.1 Devosia equisanguinis
CCGCACTCGAGCCTCGACGGCATGACGCCCGATCGGGCATACTTCGGACCACACTGCATCCTGCCGATCCGCTCGGCAGTCTAACCCCGGCAGAGCCTCCACTTATCGCAGCGGAAAATCTGTCCGAACAAGCGGGGCCACCTCAGACCGTTGGGTCAGGCGTGCGGAGTTTCGGCACTTGCGCCGGAGCGATCAGCAACCGGCCGCGCCGTAATCCGACTTTGGAGCCGCTGAAGATGTTGGGTTACGCAGCGCTCCGCACTGCTAACCCAACCTACGGGGTGCCTCCCAGGTTTTCCGTGGCAGCCTCTCCAACCGGCCCAACAGGAGAGTACCGACCGCAGCACTTTCAAGCGGGGCGGCGAAGGCCTATAGGTGGCCCAGATCCATGACGCGGAACCAACGGCAGTAGAGTGACAAACCCAAACCAAGCCAACCCAAGCGATCCGCTCGACGCGCTCATCCTCGCCGCCAGCGATGGCGAGTGGTGCAAGGTCGCCGTGTTCATCGCGAAGGTGGTGGATGCCGCCAAGGCGCAATCAATCGAAACCACCGGGCAGGCGATTGCCGCGCGCCTTTATGCTCTCGCGGAGGGCGGGCAGATCGAGGTCAACGGCAATATTCGCCGTTGGCGCGCGGCCAGCGTTCGGCGGGCGGGCGCCGAGACATCGACGTAGGCTGGGTCAAGCACGTCGCGCGACCCAGCATGTCGCCGAAAGAAGATGTTGGGTTACGTGGCGCTCTTGCTGGTCGCTCCGGCGCAAGCGCCGACGCTCCGCACCGCTAACCCAACCTACGTGGCTTGCGTTCTCCCACGTCGTCCGGGATACCTCACCGCATGGCAACACTCGATCTTTCAGCGATCCGCCTGGGCCTCACCGGCACGGCCGATCTCGTCGTGGCGGCGGAGCATACGGCCTCGCGGGTCGGCTCCGGGCGTATCGCGGTGCTGGCGACGCCGGTGATGATCAACGTGATCGAGGCCGCGGCGCTGGCGGCGGCGGAGCACCTGCTCCCGGAGGGGCATCAGAGCCTGGGCATTCACCTTGACGTCAGGCATTTCGCGGCAACGCCCGTGGGGCTGCGCGTGACGGCGACGGCGGAGGTGACAGCCGTCGAGGGCCGCACGATCACGTTCCGCGTGGTGGCGCGGGACGAACGCGAGGCGATCGGGGAAGGCACCCACAGCCGCGTGGTCGTCAACGCCGAACGCTACGCGGAGCGGGTGCGCCGCAAGTCGTAAGCCCGACGCTGCGTTTTGGAATGTCGGGCTGGGAAATGTCGGGCTTCGTGCGAAGGGCGCTCAGCGCCGACCTACGGCAATGCGAAGCAGCCCGTTGGTTGGCCTTCCACGAAAGTCTGCTGGGCGGCAGTTGGCGGAGCGTCGCCGTGGTGTCATGATCCCAGCTCAACGCTGCCGGTTCGGGCAAATTGGACGATTCACCGGGAGACGATAATGGGTGGCAGCAAGGCCAGGACGCGCGAGGGGACCCGGAAGGTAGCGGTAGTGCCGCCGCCAAAGGGGCCGCAGCGCTTCTACAACCGCGAGCTGTCGTGGCTGCAGTTCAACAGGCGTGTGCTCGAGGAATCGCAGTATCCACATCATCCCACGCTGGAGCGGCTGCGGTTCCTGTCGATCGCGGCCTCGAACCTCGACGAGTTCTATATGGTGCGGGCCGCGGGCCTGTTCGGCATGCTGCGCGCCGACGTCAGCGTGCTCAGCATCGACGGCCTGACGCCGGCGCAGCAACTCGACGAGATCAACCGCTTCGCCGCCGGGCTGGTCGAGGAAAAGCAACGCAGTTGGACCGAAATCCGCAGGCTGCTTGCCAATGACGATGTTCATCTGCTCGAACCTGCGGACGTGAGCGATACCGAGCGGGCGTGGCTGCGCCACCAGTTCATGGCGCACGTGTTCCCGATCCTGACACCGATCAACGTCGATCCCGCGCACCCCTTTCCATTCATCCAGAACAAGACGCTGACCGTCGTGCTCGAGATGACCAACGCGGATGGCAAGGCGATGGTCGGGCTGATTCCGATCCCCGCGATGATCGAGCGGTTCACGCGGCTGCCGGCGCGGTCGGGCGGCAACGGCATCCATTTCGTGCGCATCGAATCGGTGATCGAGATGTTTGTCGGCGAATTGTTCCCGACGTTCCGAATCGGCCAGGTCGGCACGTTCCGAGTGCTGCGCGACAGCGATATCGAGTTCCAGGAGCAGGCGGAGGTTCTGACGCGCGCATACGAGTCGCAGCTGCGGCGGCGGCGGCGGGGCAATGTGATCCGGCTCGAGATCGAGGAGTCGATGCCCGAGACCTTGAAGTTGTTCGTGATCGGCGAGCAGCGGGCCGCGCCTGAGTCGGTGTTCGTGAAGCCGGGCATGCTGGGCCTGGCCGATACCCAGCAGATGATCGCGGCGGACCGGCCGGACCTGCTGTTCAAGCCCTACAATCCGCGCTTTCCCGAGCGCATTCGTGAACACAACGGCGACGTGTTCGCCGCCATCCGCGCCAAGGATCTGCTGGTCCACCACCCCTATGAGTCGTTCGAGGTCGTGCTGCAGTATCTGCGCCAGGCGGTGGCCGATCCCGACGTGCTCGCGATCAAATGGACGCTCTACCGCACGACGCGCGAGAAGAGCCCGATCGTCGCCGCGCTGAAGGAGGCGGCGGAGGAAGGCAAGTCGGTCACCGCGGTGATCGAGCTGAAGGCGCGCTTCGACGAGACCACGAACATTTCGCTGGCGCGCGAGCTCGAGAAGGTCGGCGTGCAGGTGGTCTACGGTTTCGTGCAGCTCAAGACGCACGCGAAGTTGGGCCTCGTCGTGCGCCGCGAAGGCACTGAAATCGCCACCTACTGCCATCTGGGCACCGGGAACTATCACCCGGTGACCGCGCGCGTTTACACCGACCAGTCGTTTTTCACCGCCGATCCCGCGATCGGACGCGACGTGACGCGGATTTTCAATTTCGTCACCGGTTACGGCAAGCCGAACGAGTTGGAGGTGATGGCGGCGAGCCCGGGCGGAATTCGCGACCGGATCATGGAGCACATCCGCGCCGAGATCGCGCACGCCAAGGCGGGCCGGCCCGCGGCGATTTGGTGGAAGATGAACGCGTTGGTCGATCCCAACATCATCGCGGCGCTGTACGAGGCCAGTCAGGCCGGTGTTCAGATTGATCTTGTCGTCAGGAGCATATGCTGCCTCAGGCCGGAAGTGCCGGGGTTGTCGGACAACATCCGTGTCAAGAGCCTGGTCGGCCGTTTCCTGGAGCACGCGCGCATCTATTGCTTCGGCAACGGTTACGGGCTGCCCTCGCCGGAGGCTGCGGTCTACATCAGTTCCGCTGACATGATGCCGCGCAACCTTGACCGGCGGGTCGAGGCTATGGTTCCCATCCGTAATCCGACAGTGCAGGAGCAGATTCTGGGACAGATCATGGTCGCGAATCTACTGGACAACCAGCAGAGCTGGCGCATCCTGCCCGATGGCTCGTCGGAGCGGGTCGGGGTCGAGCCCGGCGAGGAGCCGTTCAACGCGCATCAGTACTTCATGACCAATCCGAGCTTGTCGGGCCGCGGCGCGGCACTCACGCAAAACATGCCTCCCCGGTTCAACCTGCGCTCACGAGTATGAAGACTCCGATCTTGAAACAATTGCTGGGGGGAAGCGGGCACGAGGAACGGCTCGGCGATAGCCGGCGTCTGCAGGACTTCGAGCCGATCGGTATCGTCGACATCGGGTCGAACTCGGTGCGTCTGGTCGTCTACGATGGTGCGCTGCGCGCGCCGACACCGCTCTTCAACGAAAAGGATTCCTGCAAGCTCGGACGCGCCATTGCCTCGACTGGCCGGCTTGACGACGAGAGTGTGACGAGTGCGCTGGCGACGCTGCGCCGCTTTCATGCGATCGCGCGGGTGCTGCAGGTGAAGAACCTGCGTGCCTTCGCAACCGCGGCAGCCCGCGATGCAACCAACGGCAAGGAATTCCTGCGGCGGGGCGAAGAGGCGCTGGGGGTGCCCATCCAACTGCTGACGGGGGAGCGGGAAGCCGAACTCGGCGCCCTCGGCATCGCCATGGGGTTCGGCACGGCGGATGGCGTGGCCGGCGATCTCGGCGGCGGCAGTCTCGAATTGGTGGATGTCGCCGGGCAAAGCCATCGCAACGCCGTGACGCTGCCGCTCGGCGGGCTGCGGATGATCGACGTCGTCGGCAACAAGATGGACAAAGCGCTCGCCGTCGTCGACGGGCAGCTGGCGCGCGTGGGGTGGGCGAGCGCGGGAAAGGGACGGCCGTTCTACGCGGTCGGTGGCACGTGGCGCGCGATCGCGAAGCTGCACATGGTGCAGGCAGGCTATCCGCTCGGCGTGTTGCACGGATATGTGCTGCCTGCGCGCGAGGCCGTGCGTTTTTGCGAGGCGCTGCGCAAGGGCAAGAAAGTGCGCGGGTTCGAAGAGATCGCGCGGGGGCGGCGGGAGGTGCTGCCGCATGGTGCGCTGGTGCTCGAACGCGCGGTTGAGCGGTTGCAGTCCTCGCACGTGGTATTCTCGGTGTTCGGCATCCGCGAGGGCGCGCTGTTCGACCTGTTGCCCCTGGGCGAGCGCAACAAGGATCCGTTGCTGTCGTTCTGCGAGGATTTCGCGCGGTTGCGGTCACGCTCCGTGACGCACGCGCAGGAACTGTGCGCATGGACCGATACGCTGTTCGCGGTCACCGGCCAGAAGGAAAGCCAGGAGGAGCGGCGGCTGCGGCATGCGGCGTGCCTGCTCTCCGACATCGGCTGGCGGATCAACCCGGATTTTCGCGGCGAGCAGAGCCTCAGCGTGATCGCACATTCCGCGATGGCGGGTATCGATCATCCCGGCCGTGTGTTCATCGCGCTCAGCGTCTATCTGCGCCACGCCGGGCCGGGCGAGCCGATCGAAGGGCTGCCGGACCGGCTTGGTCACATGATCGGGGTGATCGCCAGGGATCGGCGTGCGGTCAAGCGGGCGCGTATCCTGGCGGCTGCGGTGCGCACCGCGCACATGCTGTCGATGGGCCGTGCGGGGACCATCGACGAGGCTCCAATCATGGTCGAAAAGGACAAGCTGGTGCTGACGATCCCGCGCGCACATGCCGAGCTTGACGGCGAACGCTTCCGCCGCCGGCTCGAGGCGCTGGCCCGGCTGGTGGGGCTTGAGCCGGCGGTTCGTATTGGAAACTGAACGCGGCATTTATTGATCGACTGTTGCGGTTTTCGCCTGCGGGCAGCCGCGATTTGATGCTAGATCAGCCACGGGCTTTCACCAGAGTTACGCACCCCTATGGCCGACGATCCCTATCTGCTGCTTGCCGTGCCGCGTACGGCCTCGGCGGACGACATCTCAAAGGCCTTCCGCAAGCTCGCCAAGGAGCTGCATCCCGACCTTCATCCAAATGACAAGGCGCTGGCTGATCGTTTCAAAAAGGTCTCGGCGGCCTACGAGCTGTTGAGCGATGCCGACAAGCGCGCCCGCTTCGATCGGGGCGAGATCGACGGCGCCGGCGAGCCTCGCCGAGGGTACAATCCTTACGGCGGCGGTGCGCCCTTCGGGGGGCGCGGCGGCCGGCCCGGCGGCGGTCCCGGAGCTGGAGGCCCCGCCGACGATCGCGGCTTCGGCGAGGTCTTTGCCGATCTGTTCGGCGGCGCGCGCGGGGGGCGGGCACGCCCGGCCAGCACCAAAGGGCAGGACGTCCGCTACACGCTCGAGGTGGAGTTCCTCGAAGCGGTTCCAGGAACGCGCAAACGTGTGACACTGCCGGAAGGCGGCGTGCTGGATCTCGTGGTGCCCGAAGGCGTCGACGACGGGCAGGTGCTGCGCCTCAAGGGGAAGGGCCGCGCCAGCCCGCGTGGCGGCGAGCCCGGGGACGCGCTGGTCGAGATCAAGGTGCGCACCCATCGCGACTTCAAGCGCCA
>CAMDPA010000356.1 GCA_945903565.1 Devosia equisanguinis
GGGCCACTTTGGCCTTGAAGTCCGGTGAGTGGTTCCGGCGTGTTCGCTTCGTCATTCTGGCTCCTGATTCGCACGCACAACCGTGCGCGCTGTCAGGCAGAGATTCCACTCATCGCACCGTCCGAAATTGTGGAGCCGTCTCTGAGCACCGCTCCGAAATGGCGCGCCGCCCAGCCATTCACGTGGCGCCTGAAAATGCTGGGTCGCGCTACGCTACGCATCACTTGACCCAGCCTACGCCCACTACTCCGTTACCATGCGGTCGAGCACCCAGTTGTCGAAGGCATGGCACAGGGTTTCCAGGTGGGTGAACTTGCCCGACAAACCCACCGGCAGGCAAAGGCCTTCCTGCTGCTGCTCCACCGCCTCGTTATCTTCGGGAACGATGGTGTCGAGCCGGCGATAGTAGGCGGGCGCCTTGGCGGCGAAGTCGGAACGGGCGACCTGCTCCTTCGTAAACAGCGATGCTGCGACGACGGTCGTGCGGTCCGGAGCGGTTGGATAGAGCTCGTAGACCCAGACACAGTCGATGGTCAGGCCGAACAGGGTGGCTGGCAGCAGGCAGGGATAGTAGGTTCCCTGCGTGTAGCGGCCGGTCAGCCCGGGTAGCCGCTGGAACCCCAGCGCCTGGTCCTCCTCGAGCAGGCCGCGGCTGCCGGCGTGCATCGTGAAGTGGGCGAGATAGTCGCCATCCGTCTCGACGTTGGACGCGCGCTGGCGGCCGGTTACCTTCTGTTTGGCGAGCGTGCCGGGATGCACGAACGGCACGTGCAGACTGTCGTTGAAGTTCTCGTACCAGAGCTTCCAGTTGCCCTTGACCTCCCACGACTTGCGGCGCGTGCAGACGAGGTTGGCGGTGTCGTAGCCGCTCCACTCCCGCGACAGGCTGCCCATCGCTTGCGCGACGGGGGGCAGGGTGTTGTCGAATGCGACGAGCATGAAGCCGTCGAGCACTTCAAGGCGCACCGGATGCAGCGAAAGCTTGTCGCGTTGCCCCGCCATATCCTCCTCGACCAGCGGCGTGGCGACAAGCGCGCCGGTGAGATCGTAGGCCCACGAATGATAGGGGCAGCGGATCAGCTTGCAGTCGCCGTCGCCGCGCAGCAATTTGGTGCCGCGATGCCGGCACGAGTTGAAGAACGCGCGGATTTTCAGGTCCTGGCCCCTGACGACGATCAGCGGAACGCCGGCGATGTCGAGCGTGATGTAGTCGCCGGGATTGGCGACCTGGCTAACATGGCCGGCATAGTTCCAGGCCCTGGCGAAGATGCGCTCGCGTTCGCGCTCGAACCAGACGGGCGAGGTGTACGCCCAATGCGGCAGCGGCTCGGCCTCGTGCGGTGGCAGTCGCACCTTGGCGAAATGCGCGGGTGCGAAAAGAACGCTGGTCGTGCTCATGTGGGCCTCTTTCACACGGGGGGTCCGGTTCCAGTTTCGAGCACGTAGGATACAACAGTTTTTGGTCCGGGGTCTGACCCCAATTCGTTCGGCCATACTAAAACGCTGTTTCACTTCGGCAAGGCCTATGGCACGTTGGGCGCGCCTTGTTCTTCAGTGATGCAGCCATCCCCACTCGACGACGTGGAGAAAACGATGCGCCTGACCGCCCTTGCCGCCGCGTTCCTGACTGTGCCGCTCGCCGGAGCAACACCGGTCTCCGCGCAGTTCTACAAGGACAAGACGCTGACGCTGCTGATCAACTATGGCGCCGGCGGCAATGCGGACGTGGAGGCGCGCGTCTACCAGATCCACCTCAAGAAGTTCATTCCAGGCGCGCCGAACATTATAATCCAGCATCAGCCGGGTGCGGGTGGGATCAATGCGATCAACATGCTCGGCCTCAACGTCGGCTCCAAGTCCGACGGGATGACGCTGGGGTATTTCACGTTCAGCCCGACACCGTGGGTGTCGGATGATCCCTCCCTGCGGGTGAAGCTGACGGATTTCGTCGCGGTCGGGGCATCGCGAAGCTGGGCCGTGGCCTATGCGCGCAAGGATACCGCGCCCGGTCTCGCCCGGCCGGCCGACATCGCCAAGGCGACCAAGGTGTTCGTCGGCGGCTACGCGCGGCCGACGCTGCACGACACGAGGCTCAGGATGACGTTCGAATTACTGAACGTGCCCTACACCATGGTGACGGGCTTCCAGTCGACCGCCGTCGTCAACAAGGCGATGCTGCAGAACGAGATCAACGTGTCGGGGTCGTCGCTACCGGGCTACCAGACCCAGGCGGTGCCGCAGCTGATCGATACGGGCGTCGCAATCCCGCTGTTCCAATATCCTGTCATGGACGGTGCGGGACGACCGGTCGGAAATCCCCAACTGGAATCGCAGGGTTTGCAGCGCTTTGACGTGGTCTACGAGCAGGCGATGGGCAAGCCGCCGAGCGGGCCGAAGTGGGAGGCGATGCTGCTGATGAACAACCTCGGCTCGCAGATGCAGCGCCTTATGGTGCTGCCGAAGGGCTCGCCGATGGAAGCGGCGGAGGCCTTACGGCAGGCCTTTCAGGATGTCGCCAAGGACCCCGCATTCGCAACGGATTACTTCAATGTGACCAAGGAAAAACCGGACATCCGGCGGGCGGAAGACGTGCAGCACATGATCGAACAGCTATACAAAGTCGATCCGGCCATCAAGCAGGTGGTGAAGGATTCGATCGCGGAGAAGCCCGGCGAGAAGTAGCCAGCGTCATAGCCTGGGCGATATTGACGGCGGCGGTGCCGCCGCTCATTCTTCAGCCCGCGATATCGGGAGGAATGTTTGCCATGTTCAAGTACGCGTCCGCCATCGCCGCACTCGCAACCGCGGCGGCTGTTTCCTCGGCGCCCGTTTCCGCCGACGTGTTCAAGGACAAGACGATCACGATGATCGTCAACTACGGCGCGGGCGGCAACGTCGACACTGAAGCGCGCATCTTCCAGCGCCACCTGCCCAAGCATATCGCGGGCCGACCGGTCGTCATCATCCAGAACATGCCGGGCGCGGCGGGGCTTACTGCGATCAACCAGCTCGGGCTCGGCATCGGCTTCAAGGAGCCGTCGCTCACGGTCGGGTTCGTAACCTTCAACGCAATCGCGCCTGTGATCGACGACCCCGCCCTCAAGGTGAAGGTCGACGCCTTCAAGATGATCGCGGGCGTGGGGCAATGGTATGCCGCCTACGCGCGCAAGGACATTCTTCCCGGCCAGAAGCGACCGGCTGATATCGCCAAGGCCAAGGGCGTGTTCGCGGCAGGTTACGCGCGCTCGTCCAACCACGACATCCGCCTGCGCTTGATGTTCGAGCTGATGGGCACCGACTACAAGGTCGTGACCGGCTTCCAGTCCGTCGGCGCGATCAACAAGGCGATCGAACAAGGCGAGATCAACTTCATGCTCTCGACGCTGCCCGGTTACGAGTCGCAGGCCGTTCCGAACCTCATCGAGCCCGGCATCGCCATTCCGATGTGGCAGCTCGGCGCGGCAGGCGAAGGTGGCAAGTTGCTCGGTAGCCCCGACCTCGCCAAGCGCGGCGTGGCCTACTTCGAGGACGTCTACAAGGAAGCACACGGCAAAGCCCCGACAGGCGCGAAGTACGACGCGTTGATGATGAGCAACGATTCAAGCTCCAAGCTCGCCCGCACCGTGATGATGCCGCCGGGCGCCTCCGCCGAGGCCGTGAAGGAATTGCGCGCGGCCTTCTCGTCGTTGCTCAAGGACAGCGATTTCGTCGCCGAGTACGTCAAGATCATCAAGATGGAACCGATCTTATTCAGCGGCGAGGACGCCGAGAAGTCGCTGGCCAAGGCGATCAATAATGTTCCAGCCGCGGTCAAGGCGGTGCTGAAAGAGGCGGCCGGCGTGAATTGAGATCGGCGGCACAACCATCTTGCGGCGCTTCAAGCGGATTTGGGAGAAGGCGGGGTTGCAAGACAAGGGGCCCTGCCCCTTGACCCCGCCAAAGGGCGGTGCCCTTTGGAAACCCTCCCTTGAAGGAACACGTCGAGGGGCGCGGCCGGGCGTTCGAGCGGCTGAAGGTGCGTACACGCTGACTTTGCCCCCCTCACCTCACCACTGCGTTCCCGGAAGCCGAGTGCAGCGAGGCTATACGGGATCTTCAACCTTCTGATGGGGGGAGACGACCTCGGCTCTGCGCGCTACGACCGCGTTCGTGCGATCGAATGAGGAGTCTTCACCGAAGTCGTTAATCGCACGACAATGCAAAAAGGTTGGATCGCTTGTTCGGGACGCAAACGAGAGGTCGAGTTTCCACACCACGTCTTGAAAGGCTCGATCATGACCTCCGCAAGCGATGCTGCCACCATCAAGACCTTCGCGCTCGACGTTGCCGAGGCGAACCGTGCCGAGATCGCGAAGCTTTCAGATGCGCTATTCTATTTCGGCGAACTCGGCATGCAGGAACACGAGAGCGCGGCGTTGCTCGCGGACATGCTCGCAGAGAACGGCTTTTCGGTCGAGCGCGGCATCAGCGGTTTTCCAACGGCCTTCTGCGCCACCGCTGGCAGCGGCGGCCCGGTGATCGCGGTCCACACCGAGTACGACGCCAACCCGAACAACTCGCAAGCGTCCGGCGTCGCCGAGCAGAAGCCGATCGTCCAGGACGCACCGGGCCATTGCGAGGGGCACAACTGCAACGCCGCCGTGATGGTCGCCGGCGCGATAGCGGCCAAGCGCGCGATGGACAAGTTCGGCATCAAAGGCACGCTCAAGATCTTCGGTGCGCCGGGCGAAGAGCAGCTCATCAGCCGCCCCTACTTCGTGCGCGACGGGTTGTTCGCCGATGTCGACGCGGCCCTGCACGTCCACGTCTCCGGCGCGTTTGACACGATCCATGGTCTCACGCATTTCGCCGCCGTATCGGCCTACTTCACGTTCCACGGCGAGACCTCGCACGCGTCGGTGACCCCGTGGAAGGCGCGCGATGCGCTCGACGCCGTCGTGCTGATGGACATGGGCGTCGCGCAGATGCGCGAGCACATGGAAACGGACATGCGCGCGCATCGTGTCATCACGCATGGCGGCGATCAGCCCAACGTGATCCCCGCCAAGGCCACGGTGTGGTGGACATTCCGGGGGCCGACGGCGGAGGGCGCGCGGGCGCTGTTTGAACGTGGCCGCCGCATCGCGGAGGGCGCGGCGATGATGACCGACACGACTGTCACGGTCGAAGTCATGAGCGCGGTCTGGCCGGTGCGCACGAACCAGGGGCTCGCGGAAGTCGTCCAGCGTAACATCGAATTGGTGGGAATGCCGGCGTGGACGGAGGACGAGGACGCCTTCGCGCGCAAGCTGCAAGCCGCCGCGAAAGCCGGTGTTACCGGCCTGACGCGCAAGATCACGCCACTGACCGGGCCGACACGGCAACGCTCACCGTCGAACGACTGCGGCGATGTCTCGTGGGTGGTGCCGATGGGGCGGATCGGCTTTCCGTCGAACGTGCCAGGCGTCGCGTTCCACCACTGGGGCGCGGGCGCGGCGCTCGCCACGTCGATCGCGCACAAGGGCTGCGTGGCCGGCGCGAAGGCGCTTGCCGGTACGGTTCTAGATCTGCTGACGGAGCCGGCACATCTCGCGCGCGCCAAGGCCACATTCGCGACCGAGATCGGCGAGACGAAGTACCGCCCGCTGCTGCCGCCCGATCAGAAGCCGCCGATCGCGCTCAATCGCGAACTGATGGAGCAATTCCGCCCGCTGATGCGACCGCATTACCGCAAAGAGCGGCCGCGGTTCGTTTGACGCGGTGCCCGCCTTGCTGGGGCGTATCGATCTCGTTAGGACAGATCGCAGAATAACGGCTACGAGTTCCCCGGTCTGCGTGGGCTGATTGTATAGTTCCATTCGGGATGGAAGTCATCGCCGACAAGCTTGACCGCCGCCAACTCGGCTTTGCTGACCTTGATGCCTTTCTCATAGGTTCGCGTGTCGAC
>CAMDPA010000357.1 GCA_945903565.1 Devosia equisanguinis
GAGGTGCGCCGCCTGACGGCTCGCGCCTCTCTCGACATCATCGGCGTCCCCTGCTTCCGCCGATGATCATCCGAACCCGCCGAAGCGGCCAAGTCGTGTGCTATCAAAACCAGACAAGTCCAAAAGCTACTGACAGAGCGACGAATTCAAGAAATATGGATGCGGTTTCGCAAGATGATAAGTGGCAGGCCGGAAGTCCTTTCGGACCACCGGCCTGCCATCCCTACCCCCGTAGAGATTCAATCAAGCGTCGACGGGCTGCTTCGCGTCGGCATCCGGCGCGGTCGCAAGCACCGCCTGCTGCGGTATGATCTGGTCGGCCGGTACGATTGTTTTGTCGCGACGGCGCGGCTGCACGGGCTGGAACGCGCGGCGGGCGTGGAACTCGCAGTACGGCAAGCCCGTGATCTTGCTGCGATTGCAGAAGTGGAACTCCGCGTGCTGCGGATCGCCGATCGGCCAGCGGCAGCTTGCCTCCGAAAGCTCCAGCAGCGTCTTGCGCTCCTTCTCCGGAATCTCGAGTTCCTCATAGGACGAGACATAAGGCTCGGCCTCGAGGTGGAATGAAGGTCTTAGCGCTGTCGATCCGACGGCAGCGAAGCGCGGCTTGACCGGCCGGCGCGGAGCGGCGATGCGAGCGCGGGGACGGGCAGTGGCGGTGCGCGAAGTTGTTGCGCGGCCCGATAGGCCGAGGCGGTGGACTTTGCCGATCACTGCGTTGCGCGTTACACCGCCGATGCGGCTTGCGATCTGGCTGGCGCTGAGCCCTTCGGCCCAGAGCTTCTTCAGAGATTCCACGCGTTCATCGTTCCACGACATTGTTGCCGCTCCTTGAGAATCAAAGCAGAGTGGTGCACGTCTGAGACGCACGGCCCTGCGACAACCGGAACGACGGACGCGACACGCTTTGGCCGGAGCGCATGGCAACAAGTGCCGCGACAACGACGAGCGAACGCGATCCGGACGACCGGCTACGAAACTGAAAACTGGGGAAGCACACAAACGCCCTGCCGTACGCTCGGCAGGCGGACCCGACGCTACAGACCTCGATCACTCGGGCATTGATGCCGCTCGAGGTTCTGGCTTACTGGTTACGGGTACTTACAGCACGAGCGTAGGACAACTGGCCTCAACGCATCTCGCGCTTACACGTCAGGGTGCAAGGGCTGGGTCAACTGAACCCGCAACATTTCGCTGCCTGACACCCAGACACTACTACATGCGGATTTCGGACCTCAAGGCATGCGAGCATCTTAACTGGGTATTGACAGTTCGTTGTTGCCGATGGGTCGCGAATCGCGCGTGTTGTTCCCGGTATGTATTGGGAAAAAGTTGCAGATGATCTGAATAAGATGCACGTTTCAAAGCATTCGCTTCGGTTTTTCAGCGCGTTGACAGCAGGGGCGAGCGTGCGTATCGATTAAGGCTAGTGACAAGACCTGGAGGGCCGCCGCAACCGGCGGCTTTTTGATTTTGAGATAGGGGTTGGCCGCCATGGCTGAATCCAAGCCAGCAAAAACACCGCAGGTTGCGTCCGCGGGGAAAACTCGCGCGGAGCAAGGGCCATCGCCTGCGGTGATGCCGAACTACGCGCGCCAGGATATTGTGTTCGAGCGCGGCGAGGGCAGCTGGCTGATCGCCACCGATGGCGGTCGCTATCTCGATTTCGGCAGCGGGGTCGCGGTCAATGCTCTGGGGCACGCGCACCCCGCGCTCATCGCCGCGCTGACCGAGCAGGCGCACAAGGTCTGGCATACCTCCAATCTCTACCGCGTCGGCGGACAGGAGCGGCTGGCTGAACGGCTGGTCGAGGCGACGTTCGCCGACCGCGTGTTCTTCTGCAATTCGGGCGCTGAGGCGTGCGAGGGTGCGATCAAGACGGCGCGGCGCTATCAATTCGTATCGGGCCATCCCGAGCGCACCGAGATCATCACGTTCCAGGGGTCGTTCCACGGCCGCACGCTGGCGACGCTGGCGGCGGCGGGCAACACCAAATACCTCGAAGGTTTCGCGCCGGATATGCCGGGTTTCGTCAACCTGCCGACCGGCGACCGCGCCGCGGTGGAGGCAGCGATCGGGCCGAACACCGCCGCCATCATGATCGAGCCGGTGCAGGGCGAGGGCGGCGTACGTTCTATCCCGGCTGAGGATCTGCGCTGGCTCCGCGAGATCTGCGATCAGCACGGCCTGCTCCTGGTGCTGGACGAGGTGCAGACCGGTATGGGCCGCACCGGCAAGCTGTTCGCGCACGAGTGGGCCGGCATCACACCGGATGTGATGGCGGTGGCCAAGGGCATCGGCGGCGGCTTCCCGCTTGGCGCGGTGCTGGCGACCGAGGCAGCGGCCAAGGGCATGACGGCGGGCACGCACGGCTCCACATTCGGCGGCAATCCACTCGCAATGGCGGTTGCCAACGCGGTGCTCGATATCATGCTGGCGCCCGGCTTCATGGAGGACGTGCAGGCCAAGGCCTCGCGCCTGCGGCAGGAACTCGCCCGTGTGAAGGACGAATTCCCCGATCTGGTGCTCGATATCCGCGGCATGGGGCTGCTCACCGGCGTCCGCTTGAAGCCGCCGGTCGGCGATGTCGGCAAGGCCTGCATGGCCGAGAAGCTTCTGACCGTCGGTGCGGGCGAGAACGTGCTTCGCCTTTTGCCCCCTCTCAACGTCACCGATGCCGAGCTCAGCGAGGCAACGGCACGGCTTTCGAAAGCACTCAGAAATGTCGCAAAGGCGTCCGCCTAAGGCTCGGGCCGCGAAGCCCTCGGCGACAGTGGCCCAGCCTCGGCACATGCTCGATCTGCATCTGCTCGACGCGGCTACGCTGCGCCGTATCGTCGACGACGCACACTTGATGAAGCGCGCGGGCAAACGCGTGCCCGCCGCGATGCGCCCCCCCGGGATCGAGGATCTCGTGCTGGTGATGATCTTCGAGAAGCCGTCGACGCGCACGCGCGTGTCCTTCGACATTGCGATGCGCCAGCTCGGCGGGCAGACGATCGCACTCAATCATACCGATCTGCAGCTTGGCCGCGGCGAGACGATCTCCGACACCGCGCGGGTTCTCTCGCGCTACGCCGACGCGATCATGATCCGCGCCAACCTGCACGGCACGCTGACGGAGCTGGCCGCCAACGCGACGGTGCCGGTGATCAACGGTCTGACCGACGAGAGCCATCCCTGCCAGGTGCTGGCCGACGTGATGACGTTCGAGGAGAACCTGGGGCCGATCACGGGCCAACCGGTGGCGTGGGTCGGCGACGGCAACAACGTCGCGGTGTCGTGGATGCATGCGGCGGTACGGTTTGGCTTTCCGCTTAGGATCGCGACGCCGAAGGATCTGAAGCCCGACCCGAAGGTGGTCGAGTGGGCGCGCAGCGAAGGCGGCGACATCACCATCACGACGGACGCGGCCAAGGCCGTTGCCGGCGCCAAGTGCGTGGTGACGGACACGTGGGTGTCGATGGGCCAGACCGATGCGGCGCGGCGCAAGCAATTGCTCGCGCCCTACGCCGTCGACGACCGCTTGATGGCGCGCGCCACGAAGGACGCGATCTTCCTGCATTGCCTGCCGGCCTATCGCGGGCATGAGGTGACGGCGGAGGTGCTCGACGGCCCGCAGTCGCGCGTACTCGACGAAGCCGAGAACCGCCTGCACGCCCAAAAGGCGATCCTCGCCTGGTGCCTTGGTGCCTAATTCTCGGAGCCTGAAACGATGACTGGTGCGGACGACATCGTGCTGCCGTTCCGCACGGAGACCTCCGGCGCTCAGGGACGGATCGTGCGGCTCGGCGTGGTGGCGGACGAGATCATCGCCGCGCACGGCTATCCCGAACCGGTCAATCAGGCGCTCGGCGAGGCCTTGGCGCTGACGGCGCTGCTTGGCTCGCTGCTGCACGCCAACGGGCGGCTGATCCTACAAACCAAGACCGACGGCCCGCTGCGGCAGATCGTGGCGAGCTTTACGAGCCCCGGCGATATGCGCGCGCTGGCGACGTTCGATGCCGCGCGCCTCGAGGAGATAACGCGCGAGGGGCGGCTCGGTCAGGGGCATCTCATCGGCACTGGGCATATGGCGATGACGATCGATCCTGGCGGCTCCGCGCCGCGCACGCAGGGCATCGTCGCGCTCGCCAATCATTCGCTGGCACAGGCCGCGTACACGTACTTCCGCCAGTCCGAGCAGATCCCGACGTTCGTGCGGCTTGCAGTAGCCCGGCATCAGGTGAGGGCGGGAAATGGCACTGGTCCGGTGTGGCGCTGGCGCGCGGGCGGGCTGATCGTCCAGCAATTGCCGCGTGACCTGGGTGCTGGCGAGGAGGAGCGCGCGCCCGATCCGCGCAGCGCCGTCACGACAACTGAGGACGACGAAGTCCGCGCCGCCTACGAGGAGGACTGGAACCGCGCTCGCATGCTCGCCTCCACCGTCGAGGACCACGAGCTGCTCGATCCGACGCTCCCGCCGCAGACGTTGCTCTATCGTCTGTTCGCGGAGGAGGGCGTGACGGTGCTTCCGGGCGTCCCCGTTCGCGCCCACTGCGGCTGCTCGCGCGAGCGCGTGGAGATGCTGCTGAAAAGCTTCGGCGCGGCCGAACTTTCCGACATGCGCGAGGACGACGGCGCAGTGACGGTAACCTGCGAATACTGCACCACGCGGCACCGCTTTTCGGCCGATGAGGTGGCGCTTCTATAGGTTGGTCGCGTTGCGCGTGACCTCACCTGACAAAAAGCGGCGGCTAAGCAGAGTTCGCAAAAGTGTCCCACGCGGTTTTGCGATAAAACTCTGCTGAAGCAAGAATCTAAGCAGACCATTCGTTGGCCTTCCAACGAAAGTCTGCTTAGGCCAATAGTGAAATGGAGCCATCGCATGTCCCTCCCCACCGCCCCCTCATTCCGCCTCGACGGCAAGCGCGCGCTGATCACCGGTGCCGGCCGCGGCATTGGACAGGCGTCCGCTGCTGCACTTGCCGCGTCCGGCGCGCACGTCACGCTGGCCGCCCGCACGAAGGACGAGATCGAGACCCTTGCCGCTGCCCTGCGCGCACGCGGCGAAAAAGCCGACGCGATGGTGCTCGACGTCACCGACCTCGCCGGTATGCGTGCACAAATCGCCGCTACCGAACCGTTCGACGTTCTCATCAACAATGCCGGCACCAACCGCCCCGCGCCATTCCTCGAGGTCAAGGTCGAGGACTTCGACTACGTGATGGGCCTCAACGTGCGCGCGGCCTACTTCGTGGCGCAGGCGGTGGCCCAGCGGCTGGTCGCGGCCAAGCGCCCCGGCTCGATCGTCAACGTATCCTCGCAGATGGGCCACGTCGGCTCGCCGCGTCGCACGGTTTACTGCGCGTCGAAGCACGCCATGGAAGGTTTCACCAAGGCGATGGCGATCGAGCTTGCCCCGCATGGTGTGCGCGTAAACTCGATCGGCCCGACCTTCCTCGACACGCCGATGACCAAGCCGTTCTTCGAAAACCAGGCGTTCAAGGCCGACGTGCTCTCGCGCATCAAGCTCGGCCGGCTCGGCACGCTGGAGGAGGTCGCGGCCGGCATCGTGTTCCTGGCCTCCGACGCGGCTGCCCTGATGACCGGCACCGCCCTCGTCATGGATGGCGGCTGGACGGCCGAGTGATCCCCGCAATTTTCGACAATTCTCTGAACTGGTTAAGTGCCGCCGCCCGAAATTGGCATTCCGTTAACGATAGCCTGCGAAGATATCGCTCGCGCGCCCGGTTTCATGCCCGCGCAGCATGCCTGTGCCCTTAGTTCCGGCACAATCGTCTGCCATGTGAGCATCCACAAGAGGTGGTGCCATGAGCGACCAGAACCACAACGACCTTTGGCGTGACTTTCCCAAGACGGCGCAGGAGTTCGAGGCGCGCTTCGCCACCGAGGAG
>CAMDPA010000358.1 GCA_945903565.1 Devosia equisanguinis
GCCTCAAATCAATGAGGGCAACGTGCACCCGCAGCGCGAAGACTTTGACTACGACCTGGACAAGGCCCTGACCGCAGTGGTCGGCCTCAAGTCCATCGTGCCCGCCGACGCTTTCACCGCCGAGACCCTCGGCACGGAGCGGATCGGCAGCGGCGTCCTGATCGACCCCAGCGGGCTGATCCTGACCATCGGCTATCTCGTCACCGAAGCCGAAAAGGTGTGGGTGTCGATGGCCGGCGGCAAGGTCGTCCAGGGCCACGTGCTCGGCTACGACCAGGAGACCGGCTTCGGGTTGATCCAGGCCCTGGCGCGGCTCGACAACGTGCCATTCCTGCCGCTCGGTAGCTCGTCGCGCACCAAAGCCGGCGACCGCGTCGTGGTCGCTGCCGCAGGCGGTCGCCAGAAGGCGATCGTCGCCCAAATCCGCGCCAAGCACGAATTCGCCGGCTACTGGGAATATGTGCTCGACGAGGCGCTGTTCACGCTGCCCGCGCACCCGACCTGGAGCGGCACGTCGGTGATCAACGCGGCCGGTGAATTGATCGGCATCGGCTCGCTCCAGCTGCAGCAGCAGCCCGCGATGGGCGGCAGCGCCGCCAAGCCGGTCGACGTCAACATGGCCGTGCCGATCGACCTGCTGCAGCCGATCCTCGCGGACTTGCGCACGCTCGGCAAACGTAACGCGCCACCGCGGCCATGGCTCGGCCTTTTCGCAACCGAAGTCGGCGAGCGGATCGTGATCGCTGGCGTGTCGGGCCGTGGCCCCGCGCGAAAAGCCGACGTCCGCCCCGGCGACATCGTCCTCAACGTAGGCGGCGAGGAAGTGCGCTCGCTCTCAGGCTTCTTCAAGAGCATCTGGCGGCAAGGCGCGGCGGGCGTCGATGTGCCGATGTCGCTCAATCGCGACGGCAAAATGGTGCAATTGAAGGTCAAATCCACCGACCGCGCCCGCCTGATGAAGGGGCCGATCTTGCATTGAGGGCCTTGTCGAGCCAGCCACACCGTCGTTTAAGGACAGCCGCAAAAGCAAGTGAATTGAATCCGAAGGTGACTGCCACAACCTCTGCCCCACTACTGTCGTAATGGCCGCGGAGGCGGCCACCCACGACACTCTGCAGGAAAGCGACAACATCAGCGTAGTAACTAAATGCGAACGCTCACTCTTTCTTCCGCAGCCGAGCTCTCGCCGAGGCCTGTCGTGGGTGGCCGCCTCCGCGGCCATGACGGGTTGAGGAGGATGTTGGCCTGACGCACAATCGCTCGCATCCGAAGCGGTTATCGTTGCGGTCGTCCGAAGAAGGAAACGTGCATGGCTCGATATTGCGCTCTCGGCATCTCGACCGCCATTTCCATTGCGCTGATTTCGACGACCGCTCACGCCCAGGACGATTTCTATCGGGGCAAGACTGTCTCAGTCGTCATCGGCTCGAAGTCCGGAACGCTGTCGGTCGCAGCCCAGATCGTCAGCCGCCACCTTGGCCGACACATTCCCGGCAATCCCAATGTGATCCACCAGCAGATGCCGGGCGGCGCCCATCTGGTCGCGACGGGTCACGTCTACAATGTGCCCGAGGCCAACGGCCTGACGATCCTCGCCGTCAATCCGCAGGTCGCGGTCGCACAGCTCATGAAAATGCCGGCTGTTCGTTTCGACATCCGCAAGTTTGAATGGCTGGGCTCGTCCGGCTCCGACGGCGTGCTGTTCGGCATCCGCGCGGACCTGCCCTACACATCGTTCAAGAACCTGCAGACCGCACCCACCGAACTGATCGTGGGAACCACTGGCCCCGGCTCCAACTCCTACGACTTTCCGCTGCTGCTGCGGGAGTTCGGCGGCGCAAAGCTAAAACTCGTTTCCGGCTATGCCGCCAACACCGACATTTTCCTCGCGCTCGAACGCAAGGAGGTCGACGCATGGACGGCGCTCGCCACCACCGTCAAACTGGCGGCCGATCGCGGTATCGTGCGCCCGCTGGTGCGCGCCCGCGCACCCGTTCCAGGCCTCAATCACCTGCCAGCCGACGAAGACCTGACGACCGATCCTGTCGGCAAATCGCTGATGGCGACGCGTGGCATTCTGCTGTCGATTGGCCGGGCCTTCGCGGTGCGGCCGGGCACACCACCGGAGCGCGTGGCAATCCTGCGCGAGGCGCTGGCCAAAACGCTGGCGGATCCCAAATTCCAAGCCGAAGCCAAGATCGCGACGATCGACACCGAACACATACCCGCAGCCGAAGTTATCAAGGGCTTCGACGACGTGATGAGCCAACCGCCCCACGTGCTGGAAGCGATGGCGAAATACATCAAGGTCGAGAAGTAGCGAGAGCCTGCACGGCGCGCGGCATTTGCCGGCTGGTGGCTGGTTCCCTTTCGCGAAAGGGAACCTCCGGACGGCCCGCACCACCACTCGGGGAGGGAGGTGTGTGGCGGTGTGGCAGCACGAGCCGTCCAGTGGCGGGCCTTTCCAGAATTCACACGTTGCAGCGTGAAATCCGGCGAGGCCTAGACACCGGCCGGGAAGGGCCTAAGCCCTCCACGACCGGCAACTCATACCCGCATCTCAGCGGGATAAGCTTAGGCGCTGGCCGCGATTTGGCCGGCGCGCCCGAAATCCTTGTCGATCATGGGGGCTGTGTCAGGCGCGCTCGGAACGGGGCGCTGGCCTTGATCACGGCTCGTCAGATCCGAGATCCGACAGTCTGGCAACAACGGGCTTAGCTCGTGTGGTACTGAGCTAAGCCCTTGCGGTAGTTGCCCGTCCCGTCGTCGTCGTCTGATGACCGTATATCGCACCCCGATTGTGGACACAGAATGACAATCCCATGTCAGGCTTGCCTCAATCGCTGGAATCTCCGATCACACTTTCGCAACACTTTGAAACATTGTGAGCCCCACCCGAATGGCTGACGCTACGCCCCCGCACACCGCAGGATTTTATCCCTCCGTTGCAGCCGATCGCGTACTGCGGTTTCGAACGTGCCGGCTCACCGTCACGACCGATGCATGGCCTTACGCCGTCGCTGAAGCCGATGCGATCGACAGGCACTGGCAGCGCCGCAGCAGCGAAAACCCCGCACTGTTCAACGGCGTTATTCACATGCTCCGTACAGCAACCGTCGAGGCCGACCACTTCGACGGCGCATTCCTGCGCACCAACTTCAAAAGTTATCTGTACTGGCGCGAGCAGGGCTTTCCTGCAGCCGGCATCCGCGACGCCTTCGGCTCCGCACTGCTGAGATCGCGCGAAGGCCACGTCCTGCTCGGCCGGCAAGGCGGCGGCAATCTCAACGCCGGCCAAGCCTACCTGCCCGGCGGCTTCATCGACCACCGAGACGTCGCCGCCAACGGCGCCATCGACATCGATGGCAGCATTCTGCGCGAGCTGCACGAGGAGACGGCACTCGAGCCCGCGGAATTCGAGGTGCGGCCCGGCTACATCGTGACGTTCAGCGGTCCGCTGCTCTCGATCGGCCTCGAGTTGCAATCCTCGCTCGACGCCGCAACGCTGCGAACGCGCATCCTCTCCCATATCGCGCGCGAAAAGAACTCAGAGCTGACCGATATCCTGATCGTCCGCTCCCCGTCCGACCTCGAAGGCCAGGCGATCGTGCCGTATGCGGCGCAACTCCTCGAATGGCTGTTCGCCGAAGCGCCCCAAGCCGGACTCTCTTGAACGTTGGCGCGGCGCCGCAAACCTGCATAATGGCTCCATTCCAACGAACGTCCGAACCTTGGAGCCCCGCATGGCCACGCCCTCCACTTTCCAAACCGTCGAAGCCACGATCGCGGATGTGCATGCCGCCTACAAGACCGGCAAGCTCACGGCACGCCAGCTCGTACAAACCTACCTTGATCGGATCGCCGCCTACGACAAGCAGGGCCCGGCGATCAACGCGCTGATCTCGCTCAATCCGCGCGCGCTGGAGGAGGCCGATAAGCTCGACGCCGCGATGAAGGCTGACGGCTTCGTCGGTCCGTTGCACGGCATACCCATCATCATGAAGGATCAGGCCGACGTCGACGGCATGCCGACCACGATGGGCTCGGTGCTGTTCGAAGGCCACATGCCCGGCCGCGATTGCTTCGTCGCCGCTAAGCTGAAAAAGGCCGGTGCGATCTTCCTCGGCAAGTCGACGCTCGGCGAAATGGGCGCCGGGGACACGCACGGCTCGTTATTCGGTTCCACCCGCTGCGTCTACGATCTCGCGCGCACGGCAGGTGGCTCCTCGGGTGGCTCGGGTGCTGCGGTTTCCGCCAACTTCTGCACCCTCGCGATCGGCCAGGAAGGTTTCGCCTCGATCCGCCGTCCTTCGATCTGGAACGGCGTCGTCGGTATGCGGCCAACCGCGGGTCTTGTCAGCCGCGGCGGCGTTTATGCGGGCTGGCCGTCGATCCACGGCTCGCTCGGCCCGATGTGCCGCACGGTCACGGATGCGGCCAAGCTGCTCGACGCCATGGCCGGCTACGATCCGAACGATCCCATCACCGCGCGCGGCGTCGGCCACGTTCCGGAAAGCTATGCCGCCCTGCTCGACAAAGGTGCGCTGAAGGGCGCCCGCATCGGCATCCTGCGCGAGTCGATGGGCTATCATGCCGAACCCGCCAGCGACGACTTCGCCCAAGTCACCGACGTCTTCGACAAGGCCGTGCGCGACATGGCGAACGCCGGCGCCCACATCGTCGACCCCATCGTGATCCCCGATCTCAAGGCGCTGCTCGCCACCCGCGCGGGAAGCGCGGAGGAAGAGGCGGACTCCTTCCGCGAATATACGAAAGGCAGCGCCAAGCCGCCGTTCCGCACGCGCGAGGACGTTCTGGCCTCGCCCTTGTTCGCCAAGGCGATGCCCGGCGTGCATCAGCGCTGGAAGGCGGTTCACACCACCGAAAAGCGCCGCGCCTATCTCGAAGCGCGCGAACTCTTGATGACCCGCATGCTCGCCGTGATGGCCGACCACAAGCTCGACGCGATCGTCCACAAGGCCGTCGAGCACACCCCGACGCTGATCGAGCACGGCATCAAGCCCCCGTTCGTCGACCAGAAGGGCGCGCCGCACATCAACACGTTCCTGATCTTCGTGCCCTCGGTGGTCGTGCCCGCCGGCTTCACCCGCGACAACCTGCCCGCCGGCATCACCTTCCTCGGCCGTCCCTACGACGACGCCCGCATGCTCCGCCTCGCCTACGCCTACGAGCAGGCCACCAACCACCGCAAAGCGCCGGCCACGACGCCTTGAGGGGCGGGCAGGGGATCGGGACCTCCGCCGTAGGGCGGGTAAGCGATGCACTTCGCGTCGCGCAACCCGCCGAGGATTGCGCCGGCACAGGGCATCAATGGGGAATCGGGTGAACGACCCGACTCGCCCGCAATCAGCCTCGGCTTCGCTTGCCGGGCACTTGTCGCAGCGCGTTGCCGGCCATGTGCTTGGTGACAGAGAATTGGCTGACGCGCCTCAGCATAAAACTCACACCTATTTCGTCGTAACTTTATCGAATTGAAGACCCGTTAGTCCGGCCGCTTTGCAGGCCGCCTTTAGAGCGCCATCGCACATCCAGCGCTTTAGTTTGTGCAAAATAAAAAGGTGCACATCGCTGCCAACGGCATCCTCATTGACAACAACAGTGTCGGCGCCGCCTGGCACTATGTATTGAATGTTATCGCCTCTATCCCCACCCCCCGAGTCGAGTAACATCGAGGCGGCCACGTTCAACGCATCGACGGAACGAACAACATCCATGAGCCAGTAAACACATACCTATCCCCTTGGCTCAGGTCGTCCTCTGAACTGACCCGTACCATCTACAACGCCTCGTCTCGTCGACCAGCATCCGCATCGTCCGCGGCGGGTGCGTGACGAGCTGCTCGAACACCCGCGCGGCGATCCGGCCGATGCCT
>CAMDPA010000359.1 GCA_945903565.1 Devosia equisanguinis
CTGCGCAAGGGCGCGGCCCGCACCGTGAAGGCGCTGATGAAGCTGATCGGCCGCCTCATCAAGACGTTTGCACCCGACGAGTGCGCGAACTACTTTCGCCACGCCGGATACGGGTAGCGACCCAGATCAGGTGGAAAATGCTCTAGAGCAGGCTGTTGCCGAAATCAAAGCACAGATTGCCAACAGCTAGTTTTCTGAAGCCGATCGGTTCGTCCCAATGGCCCAGTCCTATGCGAACTGGTCAACTCTCGTTCAGTCTCGGTACTATAGAGGTCCGCTTGCAAGCGGAGGAGACGTCGCCACGTCTCTCTCTATCATCCGCCAAACCTTCCGCCTTGGGTCACGACTTACCGGCAGACTGCCATGCCGGCGACGGTCGGTCCGGACCAGCAAGCTGCCGATCTTGAAACGCATACAGAACGCGTCCGCTTGTCGTCCAACTTGATGCGGGGTATCGCCTGTGAACGTCAGGCAGCGAGGGCCATGGGCTGCCTTCGGCTTTGTGCGCAAACCCATTCTCTTGCGTCCCCGGGTCTTGCGTGCCTGGCCGGAGTGCGGGGCTATTGCATATGAACCGTAGGTCGGGCTGAGACCGGCATTTCCGCCCGACGAAGCCCGACGCATCGCCCTGAAATGTCGGGCCGAATTATAAATGGGGACAAGCTGTCACCATTAACGACGGGTCCGGCCCTGCAATTCGCTTCGCGAGCGGGCTGCCGCCCACGCCCGCTTGGGGGATGGCTCCCCCAAACCCCCTCCTTTTTAGGCATAAAAGTCGGGTGGATAAATAGCATCGCTGTGAAATGTCGGGCCGGGAAATGTCGGGCTTCGCGCGAAGGGCGCTCAGCGCCGACCTACCAGAGCGTGGCCATATGCGATCCCCCTGGGCCGGAGCGCGATAGCGCGGACAGCCACCCGTTTCCTTGATCGATGCTTGCGTGATGCTCGCTGGCGTAGCCAAAAACTGGTGGCAGCTTGCCCTTTTCACTCGGCTTTGATGTTGCCCGCCTTGACGACCTTCTCCCATTTGGCGAGCTCGGCGGAGATGAACGTGCCGAAATCAGCGCCCGTGCGCTTGACGATCTCGGCGCCCTCCCTGGTGAAGGTCGCCGTGATGTCCGGCAGGTCCTGCACCGCGGCGATGTCGGCGATCAGCTTGTCGACGACGGGCTTGGGCAGGCCGGCCGGGCCCATGATGCCCCACCAGTTGTCGGCGTCGTAGCCGGGCACGCCGGCCTCCGCGACCGTCGGCCAGTCGGGGAAGCCGGCGAGGCGCTTGGCGCTGCCGATACCGAGCGCCCTGAGCTTGCCGCCGCTGATATGCCCCGTCGCCTGCACCAGCGAGCCCATCACGAGGTGGCTGTGGCCGCCGATCACGTCGATCATCGCGGGATTGCCGCCCTTGAACGGGACGAGCACCATGTCGAGCTTCGTCATCTGCAGCAGCAGCGAGGAGCTGAGATGCTGGAACGAGCCGACGCCGGCATGTGCCATGTTGAGCTTGCCGGGATTGGCCCTCGCGTAGTCGAGCAGCTCCTTCACCGACTTGATCGGCAGCCCCGGATTGACCGCGAGCACGCTGGCCCCCGCCGCCAGCTGGGCGACCGGCGTGAACGACTTCATGGCGTCGTACTTCAGCTTGTAAAGCCAGGGATTGACCGCATGCGAGATGGCCACGACGAGCAGCGTATAGCCGTCCGGCGGCGCGCCAGCCGCCACCTCGGTGCCGACCACACCGCCGGCGCCCGAGCGATTGTCGATCACGATCTGCTTGCCGAGCCGCTCCGATAGCTTCGTCGCGACCATGCGGCCGACCACGTCGTTGCTGCCGCCGGCCGGGAACGGGATGATCAGTCGTATCGGCCTGTTGGGGTAGTCCTGCGCCGATGCAGCGGCGGTCGTCAGGGCTAGCAGAACCGCAGCTGCGGCCGCCCGGTGGGATAGCGTACGCATCATCTCCGTCTTCTCCCTCGTGTCATTGAGACTACGAAATTCGATCGACCGGAAGCCGCCGGAGTCCGTGGCTGGCGGATGTGTGCTCCCTTTGTTTGTCGCATCTTCTGCGGTTAACCGGCAAGCGGAAGTCGCGGAAACATGAGGCACTCGGCGAGACCTGCGCGACGGCTTGCACCTTGTAACCGTGGTCCGTCGCTCGCCGAACACCACGAGGGAAGTGGCCCATCCATTGTCCCTTGCGTGGGCATCGGCTATGGCACCGCTACGATCTGTTTCATCCGCACCGGAGCCGCCATCGATGACCCGTACTATCGCACCCTTTCGCGCCGATCATGTCGGCAGCCTGCTACGGCCGGCGGCCCTCAAGGAGGCGCGGGCGAAGCGGGCCAAGGGCGAGATCGACGCGGGCGCGCTGAAGGCGATCGAGGATCGCGAGATCGCGGCCGTCATCCGACGGCAGGAGGACCTGGGCCTGAAGGGCATCACGGATGGCGAGTTCCGGCGCGCGTTCTGGCAGATCGATTTCCTGGAGCGGCTCGACGGCGTGGAGTCCTACGAGGGCGAGCGTAAGGTCAAGTTCCAGGGGCCGCAGCCCAAACCGGTGCTGCTGCGCACGAAGGGCAAGCTCGGGTTCACGTCGCATCCGATGCTGGAGCACTTCGCGTTCGTGAAGGCCAATACGCGCGCCACTGCGAAGATGACGATCCCGAGTCCGACGTCGCTGCACTTTCGTTATGGGCGCGAGGCGATCGACCAGAACGTCTACCCCGATATGGAGGCGTTCTATCGCGATCTCGGCCAGGCTTACGCCGGCGCGGTCAAGGCGTTCGCGGATGCGGGCTGCCGCTACCTGCAGATCGACGAGGTCAACTTCGCTTATCTGTGCGATCCGGCCCTGCGCGAGCAAGTGAAAGCGCGCGGCGACGATCCCGACACGCTGCCGCGCATCTACGCCGATCTGCTCAACGCGGCGATCTCGCAGCGGCCCAAGGACATGGTCGTGACCATGCATCTGTGCCGCGGCAACTTCCAATCGACGTTCGTGGCGTCGGGCGGCTACGACCCGGTGGCCGAGACGCTGTTCAACGAGATCGGCGTGGACGGCTATTTCTTGGAGTACGACAGCGAGCGTGCTGGTGGGTTCGAGCCGCTGCGGTTCGTGCCGAAGGGCAAGACCGTCGTGCTCGGCCTGGTCACCACCAAGTCCGGCCAGCTCGAAAGCAAGGACGCGATCAAGCGGCGGATCGCGGAGGCCGCCAAGCACCTCGATCTCGGCCAGCTCGCGCTCAGCCCGCAGTGCGGCTTTGCCTCGACCGAGGAAGGCAACCTGCTGGCCGACGCCGAGCAGTGGGCCAAGCTCGAGATGATCGTCGACATCGCGCGGGATGTGTGGGGCGGGGTTTAAGGCGTCGCTTACTCGGCCGTCTCTTCCAAGGTCGCGAACAGATCGTTCAGACGCTCGCGCAAGGCGCGCAGGTGGGCGTTGTTGGCGAGATCGCGCGGGCGGGGTGTTTCGACGCGGATCGTTTCCAGAACGCGCGTCGGCTTGTTCGACATCAGCACGATGCGGTCGGCCAGCACCAGCGCTTCCTCGATGTCGTGGGTGACGAACAGGATCGTTTTGCCGGTCTCCTGCCAGATGCGGATGATCTCGGTGCGCAGGCGGCGGCGGGTGTTGGGATCGAGCGCGGAGAACGGCTCGTCCATCAGGATGATCGACGGGTCGACGGCCAGCGCGCGGGCAATCGCGACGCGCTGACGTTCGCCGCCCGACAGCATCAGCGGATACTTGCCCGCCGACGCGCTAAGGCCGACGAGCGCCAGGAGATCGCGCGCCTTGTCGGCACGCCTGCGCGCCTCGGCCTTGCCGAAACGTAGTTCCGCGCCGAGCAGCACGTTCGAGATTGCGGTGCGCCAGGGCGCGAGGCGCGGCGACTGGAACACGAAGGCGATGTCGCTCCAGCCTTCGGATGGCGGTTTGCCGTTGACGGCGACGCGACCGTCGCCCGGAGGAAGCAGATCGCCGATGATGCGCAGCGAGGTGGACTTGCCGCAGCCGGACGGGCCGAGCAGGCAGACGAACTCGCCGCGCTCCACGGCGAAGTCGATCTTGTCATAGATGCGCTCGCCGCCGAGCGACAGCTCGACGCCTTCGAACGAAATGGCCGCGGTCATGTTCCCTCTCCCAAGCCGCTACGCTACACGGGGAGGGGCGAAGATGCACCTCACACTCATGGTTGACCGGGCTCGAAAAGCAGGTTGTGTTTCGATGGGTCCACAACGAGGCGCGCGCAACCATGACCAACGATCGAGACAATGCCGCGCCCATCGCGCAGACGGCATCGGGGGCGGTGCGTGGCGTCCAGGGCAACGGCGTCGCGACATTCCACGCGATCCCTTATGCCGCGCCGCCGCTCGGGCCGTCGCGGTTCGCCGCGCCTGCGGCTGTGCCGAAATGGGCGGACGTGCGCGATTGCACCACGGTTGGCGCGAGCCCACCGCAAGGGCCGTCGCGGCTCGATGCCGTGATGGGTGTCGCGCCGTTCGCGCAGTCGGAGGATTGCCTGACGCTGACGGTGTGGACGCCGGCGGCGGACAACGCAAAGCGGCCGGTGATGATCTGGCTGCACGGCGGCGCGTATCAGAGCGGCGGCGCGCATCAGGTGTTTTATGCCGGTGGCAATCTGGCGCGTGCGGGCGACATCGTGGTGGTGGGCGTCAACTATCGGCTCGGCGCGCTCGGCTATCTGCATCTGCCTGAAGCGGAGGCGGCGGGCGGCGTCGCGGCCAACCGTGGGCTGCTCGATCAGATGCAGGCGTTGCGGTGGGTGGCCGGCAACATCGCGGCGTTCGGCGGCGATCCCGGCAACGTTACGATCTGTGGGCAGTCGGCGGGTGGTGGCTCGCTGCTAGCGTTGCTGGCCGATCCGGCGTCGCGTGCGCTGGTGCGCCGGGCGATTTCGCAGAGCGCGTCTATGTCCACGCTGTCGCTCGAGCGGGCCGGGGAAATCAACGCGGCGTTCTATGCGGCGGCCGGTGTGACGCGCGGCGACATCGCGGCGTTGCGCGCGATGCCGGTGGCGGCGATCGTTGCGGCCCAGCGCAAGGTGCAAATGGATATCGCGGCGACGGGCGATCGCACGATCGCGTATCAAAACGTGTCGCCGACGGCGCCGTGCCCGGTCAACCCCGCGCAAGTTCTGGTGCAAGGTGCTGCGGCTGGCATTCCCCTGCTGATCGGCTCGACGCGCGACGAGGGCCATGCCTGGCTGGCGCAGGACGATAAGCTGATGGCGGCGACGCGCTTCGATGTGGTGGAGCCCGCGGCGAAGGCGGCCGGGTACTGGGTGGACGCGGCCGATCTTCCGGCCGATCGAAAGGCGGCGGCAACGAAGCCGTGGGAAGTGCTGTCGGCGATGATGACGTGGGCGGTGTTCGAGAAGCCGGCGCGGCGGCTCGCGGACGCGCACGCCAGTCACGGCGGCGAGGCCTATGTGTACCGGTTCGACTGGCAGCCGGCGGCGGGCGCGACGTACGGCGCGTGCCACTGCATCGAGATACCCTTCGTGTTCGACAATCTCGCGGGATGGCCTGCCGCCGCGATGATGGCCGCCGCCGACCCGGCAGCCGTCGCCGAAGTGACGCGCATGGTGCAGGGCGCTTGGATCTCGTTCATCCGCGACGGCAAGCCGACGGCGCCCGGCCTGCCGGAGTGGCCGCGCTGGACGGTGGCATCGCGACCGGCGATGATGCTGGATGCGAACGCGCGTGTGCTGACGTAGGCTCTGATGTCCCTTGTCAAGCGGTGCGGGCGTGGCTTGGCGGCCGTGCCGCGGATGCGGTCGGATAGTGTAGGGCAGGATCGCGCAGAAGGGGAGGCGGAGCCGGAGACGTCGGTTGGCAAGCTCTGATACGCGGGTTGGAT
>CAMDPA010000360.1 GCA_945903565.1 Devosia equisanguinis
CGAACCTATGAGAAAGGCATCAAGGTCAGCAAAGCCGAGTTGGCGGCGGTCAAGCTTGTCGGCGATGACTTCCATCCCGAATGGAACTATACAATCAGCCCACGCAGACCGGAGAACTCGTAGCGGTTATTCTGCGATTTGTCCTAAGCGGACCGCGCGCCCCGTCCAGCCATCGGTGGCCGCCGATGCTGGCGCCCCGCCGCCGGCAACATCGGCTGAGGTTGAAGCGAGCGCCGAACCACCTGCTGGCGTCCTGATCGTCGCCGAGCAGGCATTCGTCCCGGTCACGATCGTACCTGGCCGCGACGTGCTTTCGGCGACTGGTTCCAATCTCACGGATAGTGTGCAGTCTAAGCCCGGCATCACCGGTACCACCTTCGCACCCGGCGCCAACCGGCCCGTCATCCGCGGCTTCGATAACTACCGTGTCCGAGTGCAGGAGAACGGCATCGGCAGCCACGACGTTTCCGCGTTGTCGGAAGATCATGCCGTGCCAATCGACCCCAATGCGACTGACCGGATCGAAGTGGTCCGCGGCCCGGCAACGCTGCGTTATGGCAGCCAAGCCATCGGCGGCGTCGTCAATGCCACCAATTCCAGAATCCCTGAAATGATGCCGCGCGGGGGTGTCAGCGCCGAAATGAATGGAGGCGTATCGTCGGTCGATCGCGGACGCGACGGCGGCTTCAAGGCGACCGCGGGCTCCGGCACCTTCGTTGTCCACGCCGACGCCTTCGAACGTGACAGCAAGGATTACCTAACGCCGCACGGCAGGCAGGCCAACTCGTTCGTCAACGCGGAGGGGTATGCGATCGGCGGGTCGTTCGTCGGCCGTGACGGATTCATCGGCCTGTCGTTCTCGCGCTACTCGAGCCTCTACGGCATCCCCGGGGCGGGGGCAGACGTCGAACGCCCACGCATCGACCTGGAGCAGACAAAATTGCAGTCGCGCGGGGAGTGGCGGCCACGCGCGTTCGGGGTAGAGGCCGTTCGCTACTGGCTCGGCCATTCCAACTACGCGCACAACGAAGTCGTTTTCAACGCTGTCGAAACGCGCGATGAGATCGGCTCCCGCTTCACGAACAAAGAAACGGAAGCCCGCTTCGAAATGCAGCATCTGCCGGTCGGCACGGTACTGGGCGAACTGCGCGGGGCTGTCGGCGTGCAGCTCGGTCGGCGGGCCATTGATGGCAAGAGCTTCGAGGGCGAGAGCCTGCTCGAACTCGCCCGCACCCGCTCGTCCGCCGTGTTTCTGTTCGAGGAGCTTCAGCTCAATCGCCGGCTTCGAGTCCAAGGTGCGATCCGTTATGAGCACAACAACGTGGAAGGCACGGGTCTCGACATCGCCATTCCGGCTGCCCCTGTCGCCACTGGCCGCACATTCAGACCGGTGTCGGCAAGCGCGGGTGCTCTTTATGACTTGCCCCAAGGCGTTGTCTTGCGGGCAACGGCGCAGCTGACGCAGCGCGCGCCCGACGCCGCGGAACTTTTGTCGAAGGGCGTGCATGAGGCAACGGGAACCTTCGAGATCGGCAATCCGTTCCTCGATATCGAGAAAGCACGGACCTTCGAGATCGGTTTGCGGCGTGCACGTGGCGGCTTCCGCTTCGACGCCAGCCTCTATCACACGCGTTTCGACGGCTTCATCTTCAAGCGGTTGACCGGCACGACCTGCGGCGAATTCCTGGTGGATTGCGAAAGCACCGGCGGTGGGGGCGGCGACCTCAAGGAACTACGCTTTGAACAGCGCGACGCGACATTTTACGGCGCGGAATTGATCGGCCAACTCGATATCGGACGCGTTCTTGGCGGCACGTGGGGCATCGAGGGCCAGTACGACTTCGTGCACGCGCAGTTCGACAATCACGAGAACGTGCCGCGCATTGCGCCGCATCGCGCAGGTGGCGGTCTGTACTGGCGCGATACAAATTGGCTGGCCAAGGTCGCGATGCTTCATGCCTTCAGGCAAGACCGCATCGGAATCGCGGAGACTCCAACCGGCGGCTACACACTGCTCAATGCCGAATTGAGCTACACGCAGAAATTGCCGGCCAACACCTACGTTCCCGAACTGACGATCGGCCTCAAGGGCGACAACCTGTTGAACGAAGATATCCGCAACCACGTGTCCTTCAAGAAGGACGAGGTGTTGCAGCCCGGCGCCAGTGTGCGGCTATTTGGTAAGATTAAGCTCAACTGAAAACGCGCGCGCCGGAAGTAATTCTCAGTCGCCCTTCCCGCGCAGCATCCCTGTGAACCCCGTCACCATCAGCGACGTCAGCACGAGGCCGAGGATCGATTCGATCACGCCGAGCACATAGAGGATGCCGCCGATCGTAATTGCCAACGTCGCCGGCTTGGGCTGCTTTCCCCCGGCCATCGGACCGTCCTGGAAGAATGGCAGCGGCAGCTCCGCAATCGGGCCGAAGTCGAGGTTCGGCCGCCAGTGGTCCTCGTAGCCGAACGAGACGAACGGCACGAACACGTCGAACGAATAGGCGAGCGAGTGGAAGCCCGGATAGCGTTGCTCGAACTTCTCCTCGCGGTAGGCGTCCTTGTTGCGCACGACGAACACGCTGTCATCGAAGCAGTCGGTTTGAGCACACATCCGCGCCGCGCCCGCCTACACCCCGGCGAACATCACGACCACCACCGCCATCCACATCACGGTGCGCCAGGGGTTGTGACCGTACAGCGCGAACCAGTCGAGCAGCCGGTTCTGCCAGCGCCCGGCAGAGGTGAGCGAATTGCTGCGGCGTTCGCGGCGGCGGCGCGCGATCTCCACGGTGCGGGCGTCGTCGAGGTATCCCTGATGCGTGAGGCGCTCCGCCAGCGCCACCCACGCCTGCGGCTTGAAATACGCGCCGACATCGCGCGCGGTCTGACCTTCGAGCCACGTGATACGCCGCAGCCCCACACGATTCTCGTTCTTTAAGTGGTTCGCACCGCTGCCTCCCGGCGGCAACCCCGCCGGATTGCTCAGATGCTCGTAGGCAAAACCGTCGAGCACGAGATGATCGATATCCCGGCCAGCCTTGGTGCGCGCGCGCTCCTTTAGGGGCAGCGGCCAGGCATCGGCGTAGTCCTCGAAGCTGCCGGCGCGGGCCCGCGACAGATCGACGATGCCGCGCGGGCGGTCCTCGGCGCGCGCGGGCATGACGAGACGATTGATATCAGCGTCGACCAGGCTCAGCGCAATCTCGTCGGCGTGCTCGACGGCGCCATGCTGGCCGCCCGGTGCGGGCAGCCCCGCACGCACGATCGCCGCGCTCTTCAGCCGGCTGCCCCTGAGATCGAGCGCACCCATGACCTGCACCTGATCGAGGATCACCGCACCGGTCATTTCGCAGCCGTCGGTCAACTCGACATCGCGCCGGAACGTCGTGCCCGACGCGAGCAACGCCGCACCGGCTTCGACCTTGATGATGGCCCTCCGCATGCGAAACTGATTGCCGAACTCGGCGGCGGGAAACCGCACAAGGCCGAATACCGTTGCCCGCGACAGAAAACATCCGCCGCGAATCCACGCGCCATCCCCGCGCAGCGCGATGTCCGTGCCGAACAGCCGCATTTCCGTCAGCCTGAGCTGGCCTTCGACGCGGGCACCAGGTAACCTCAACTGCCCGATCAACTTGGCGCGCGGCATCTCCCAGTTGGCGCCGACGTGAATGACGTCGGCACCGATCGCGATCTCCCCGCCGTCGACCTCGATGCCCTCGGCGCGGAACGCCTTGCCGATCGCCGCGCCATCGAGCAGCAGTGTGCCCCGCAGCCGCGCATTGTCGAGCACGATCCCGTGGGTGACGTCGAGGCCGCGCGCATCGAGCGCGGTGGGTACGCCATCGATCGTCAGGCCCTCGCCCGACAGTCGCCCCTCCAGCCGGACGTTGAGCAGGCTTACCCCGCCGATTATCTCCGCGCCGGGCAGCAAGATGTCGCCGCCGATCCGCGCGCTCTCCGCATTGAGTGCAATCCCTTCGTGCCGCAGCTTCAGGCCATCCGCATAGATGCCGGCCTCCAGATGCGCACGCGGCAACGCCAGTTCGCCCGACATCCGCGCGCGCCGCACGATCAGCGGCCCCTTGACGCGCAAGCCCGCGCCCAGGAGAGCCGCCTTGCCGTCGCCGAGCTCGGTGCCTTCGAGCGCCAAAGCTCCGCCGATGCTCGCGCCGCGCACCATCAGCGTGCCCGTGATCGTACCGCCGCCCAGAAACAACCCGTTTTCGACCTCGGCGCGATCGGCGACGATGTTACCTTCGACCGTGCAGGAATAAATGCCCAGGCGCTTCAGCCGCCCATCGCGGATCAGAATGGCGCCCTTCTGGCCCCCGCCCTCGAAGCGCGAATGCCAGAGCATCAGCGGCTTGTTCAACGTGCAACCATCGAGATCCAGGCAGCCCTGAACGACCGCGCGACTGATCCTGAGCCCCACCGGCGGCAACGCCCACCCTGGCCGCGTCTCGAGCAGCAGCTCACGCAGCACGCTCGCGCGCACGGACTGGCGCTTGAGATCGGCTTCCTGGCCGGCGACGGCGGCCCGCACCAGCTCCTGCTCGGCTTCGGTGAGCGCCCCATCCATGGCGCCTGCCGTTCCATCGTCCATGCGCGCGCCCTCCGCCTTCCAGTATTAGCCAGCAGACACCGTCATCCCACGATAAGACATCGCTTGCGGCACGATCATGATCACGCCACATGCTTGCCGCCAAGACTGTGCTAAATTACTGATGAACTGACGAAATACTCAGGCTCAGCCCGACGCTTTTTGTGGCACAATAGCCACACGCCGTCTTCGTTGGGTGGATGCCTGTCGGGTGGGTAACGGGACTCCGCCACGGCCGATGCCGTAGCGCCAATAGTGGTCAAAGAGGGAGAAGGCTTCGTGTCGACCAATTCCGCGCAAGGCCATGGGCAAACAGCCAGCATCCGGCAAGCCACACCAGATGCCGTGCCGGGCAAGAAGAGCAGCGGGGCCGTTTCGGCCATCCTCGACCTGACCGAAGACGACGACTCCACGGTTGCCGATGACTTGGTCGTCGACAGCCGCCCGGACGAGCACTTTCTCCCCGTCACCCGCTATGCCCTGATCGAGCGTCTGACGCGGCCGCAGGCCTGGGCCCCCGGAATCGCGAAGGATGCACAACGCTTCTTCCGCTTTCTGGACTATTGGCGCCAGCAGCAGCACGCGATGCGCCTGATGCGGCTGGTGGAAGCCTACGAGCCGTTCAGTCCGGACAGCGACCTGTTCGTCACGCGCCAGTACACCGACGCCGAGCGCCGCGATATGCAGGCCCGCGTCGTCTCCGGCGTCACGTACCTGGTGCAACAGGCCAACTACAAAATCGTGCCGCGCGAAAAGGTAGAGGCCACGATCCTATCCCAGGAAAGCCATTACGGCCTGGACCTCAAGGTCGACTTCGACGCGTTCGAGGAACTGATCGTTTGTTACCGGGGCGAATCCACGACCAAGGTGAAGCGCCGCAATGCCAAACGCTTCTTCCGCAAGGAGGCGTTCTCGGTACCGATCTTCAGGCGCATGCTCGTGATGTTCAAACTGAAGTCGGTCGAACGGCACATCGAGGACGTGCGCCGCCACCTCGATCTATCGCAGCAGGATGCGGCAAAGCACGTGCGACGCTCGCGCGGGCACATCCCCGAGCAGATCAAGGCCGACAACATCTACATCAAGATCTTCAAGAACATACCGAAGTCGGACGTCGAGATGGTGTTCCCCAACACCCAGGTGAAATTCCGCACCAAGGACAAGGTGTGGCTCGGCGTCACCGGCAGCGCCGCGGTCGGCGCCGGCGTGGTTGGCGCGGCGGACAAACTGGCGCTGGCGTTCTCGAACTCCATTACGGCCGCGGGCGCGGTTGGCGGCC
>CAMDPA010000361.1 GCA_945903565.1 Devosia equisanguinis
CGACGGCCCGCACCCTGAGATCTTTCGAGTATCCCTTCGCCATCGCGATCCCCGCCGTTGCTGCCGGTGGAATCCGAATCTGATTTGCGCGTCCGAGGGAATCCCCTGTAACTGTTTTGATTCACATCAAGTGGAAAGCGCTCTAGCGCCAAAATCGGCGGGTTGCGCGAGTCTGCGTAGCGCGCTCTGGGCGCCTGAGCCCAAGCAAGGCTCGCTTACTCGCCCTTCCCCACCTTGTCCTGCGTCTTGGTCTCGAAGTCGCTCGCGTCGTGGCGCTCGTGGAGTTGCTCGGCCGGATTTCCGATGGCGCGGTTGACTTTTCGCCCGCGTTTTACTGCCGGCCGCTCGGCGATCGCCTTCATCCAGCGGATCACGTGGGTGTACTCCTGCACATTCAGGAATTCACCCGCGCCGTATTGCGTGCCCTGCGCGAGGCCGCCATACCAGGGCCAGCTCGCCATGTCGGCGATCGAGTATTCGTCGCCCGCCAGATAGGCGTTGTCGGCGAGATGGCGGTCGAGCACGTCGAGCTGGCGCTTGGCCTCCAGTGCGAACCGGTTGATCGCGTATTCGATCTTCACTGGCGCGTAGTGGTAGAAATGGCCGAAGCCGCCGCCGATGTAGGGCGTGCTGCCCATCTGCCAGAACAGCCAGTTGATCGCCTCGGTGCGCTTGTCGGGATCCTTGGGCAGGAATGCTCCGAACTTCTCCGCCAGATAGAGCAGGATCGAGCCCGACTCGAATACGCGCCGGGGCTTGGGTCCGCTGCGGTCCATCAGCGCGGGGATCTTCGAGTTCGGATTGACGCCGACGAAGCCGGAGCCGAACTGGTCGCCCTTGCCGATGTCGATCAGCCAGGCATCGTATTCCGCGCCCTTGTGGCCGGCCGCGAGCAATTCCTCCAGCATCACTGTCACCTTCACGCCGTTGGGCGTGGCGCGCGAGTAGAGCTGCAGAGGGTGCTTGCCGACGGGAAGCTCCGCCTCGTGCGTCGGCCCGGCGACCGGCCGGTTGATCGCGGCATAACGCCAGTTGCCGTCGCCCTCGCCCTTCGGCTTCTCCCACGTCCAGACCTTCGGCGGGGTGTAGTTTCCGTCGCTGCTCATGGGCGTGGTTCCTCGCTTCTGGCGTTGCCATTTGAGTGCAGCCAACGATGGCATGGCGGGTCCCGGCGGACAAGCTGGCAGGGCGGGCTGGCAGGGCGGGCGCTCCACGTAGGCTGGGTCAAGGCCCCGCCGCGACCCAGCTTTCACGACGTGCGGGGAATGTTGCTGGGTCGCGCGTCATGGCGTCGTGGCGGAGCCGCGCTACGCGCGAATGCGATGCTCCGCATTATCGCTGAGCGATGCTCCGCATCGTCGCCGAGCGGATCCTCCGCATCGACGCTTGACCCCGCCTACGGTGCTGGTAAAGGCCCCTGGCAAGCAGCCAGCTTTGGAAACTCGCCATGTCCCACCCTGATCAATTCCTACTCGCTGGCGTCATGGGCTGGCCCGTCATGCATTCGCGCTCGCCGATGCTGCACAACTATTGGTTCGAGCAGCACAAGCTGGCCGGGCGTTACCTGCCGCTCGCGATCGAGCCCGGCAAGCTTGGGCCGGCGTTGCGGTCGCTTGCGCCGCTGGGGTTCTCCGGCTGCAACCTGACCATCCCGCACAAGGAGAAGGCGCTCGAGATCGTCGACGAGATCGCGCCGACCGCAAAGAAAATGGGCGCGATCAGTTGCGTGACCGTGCGTAAGGACAGCACGTTGCTGGGGTCCAACAACGATGGCTACGGCTACATTCATGCACTGCTCGACGCGTTTCCTGGTTGGAAAGCGGATGCGGGGCCGATCGTCGTGATCGGTTCGGGCGGTGGTGCGCGCGCGGTGACCATGATCCTGTCGGAACGGGGGGCGAAGGAGATCCGGCTGTTCAATCGCACGCTGACGCGCTCGCAGACACTGCAGCGCGACTTTGGCGGCCCCATCACGGCGCTACCGTGGGACGAGCGGCACAATGGGTTGGAAGGCGCGGCGCTGGTCGTCAATACGACGAGCCAGGGCATGGTCGGGCAAGGCAATCTCGACCTGAAACTCGACAAGCTGCCCAAGACGGCGATCGTTTCCGATATCGTCTACATCCCGAAGGAAACGCCGCTGCTGGCGGCGGCGCGCGCGCGTGGCAATCGCACGGTGAACGGGCTGGGTATGCTGCTGCATCAGGCGCGCCCGGCGTGGGAGGCGTGGTTCGGTATCAGCCCGAAGGTAACGCCTGAAATGCGCGCGATGATCGAGGCGACGTTGTAGGTGGAGGCTCGGTCGTCAGGGTCTGACCCTCTCTTTGGGGGAACCTCAATTGGCGGGCGTAATGTCCGGGGCGCGAGTATGATGAAGGTATTGTTGGTCGCTAGAGGGGGGCAGACCCGCAGGGTCTGACCCCGGTTGTGCTATTCAACGCCCTTGTCGGCGAAGATCTTCTTGGTCGCCGGCTTGGCGAGGAACTGCAGGAAGCTCGCTGCGCCCTTGGCGTTTGTCGCGGTCGTATGCACAGTCGCGGCATAGCTGGTGTAATTCTGGATGTCGGCGGGCAGCGGGCCGATCAGGCGCAGGCCTTTGTCCTTGAACAGCACGATCTCGGTGGCGGCGCCGAAACCGAACTCCTGGCCCTTGCCTTTGATCAGGTGCTCCATCACGGCTTCGCCGTTGCCGTAGCGCTTGGCCTTCGCCTTGACGGCTTCGGTCATGCCGAGCTTCTCGAACAGGCGGTCCATGTAGAGCCCGGTCGAGGCGGTGTTGAACACCAGCGACTCCGCTGACAGCACCGACTTCTTCAGGGCTTCGCTGGACGAGATGTCCGGTGTGGGCCCGCCCGCGCGCGATGCGACGCCGACGCCAACCTTGCCCACGGGCGTGCGCGTGGTGCCGTCGATGCTGCCGGCCTTGGCGAGCTGCTCCAGTACCGGCGGCGGCGCGATCACGACATCGGCTTTGGCACCCTCGCCCATCTGTTTGAGGATCGCCGGCGCGGTGGCGAAACGCACTTTCACCTCGGTGCCGGTTTCTTGTCTGTACTGAGCTGCCGCGGCGAGAATGCCGGGCTCGATCGCACCCGCGCTCAGGATGTCGATGGTCTGTGCGGAGGCGGGCAGCGCGACGAGCAGGCTCGCAAGGGTTGCGGCGAGCGCAGTGGAAAACTTCATGAAGGGGCTCCTGTTGAACTGGGCTTTACCCAAGCACGTCATGCGCGAACGAGCCGTTCGATATCGGGCCTTGGCCCCTGGAACTTGTCGGTGATCGGCGGGCGCGGCAGTTTCATCTCGCCCGGCTCGATCAGCAGTTCATGGGTCAGCGTGTACCACGGCCCCGTGACATCCGGCTCGGGGGGCTGCCCGCCTTCTTGCCGCACGTACGTGCCGATCAGCGGTCGCGTGACCCCGAACTGGCAATCGGTCTCGATGTTGGGATCATCGCCCGAATAGATCTGCGAAATATGCACCTTGTAGCCAGGCTTGGTGATCAGGAAATGCAGGTGCGCGGGCCGCAGGTTGTGGCGCTTCTGGGCGCGCAGCAGATCACCGGTCGGACCATCGGGCGGGATCGGATAGCCGATCGGTTTGATCGAGCGGAAGTGGATGCGGCCTTCCGTATCGGTGGTGAACTTGCCGCGCAGGTTCATGTCGGCCTGGGTCGGGTCCTGGTTTTCGTAGTAGCCCTCGTCGTTGCAGTGCCACACGTCGACCTCGGCGCCGGCGACCGGCCTGCCGTCGATGTTCTTGACGATCGCGTTGACGAACAGCGGCACGCCCGGCGTCGGCGAGCGCACGAGAGAGCCGCCGTTTTCGGTCGGTGGGCTTTGCAGCCGCCAGAATGGGCCGAGCAGGTTTGCGGTTGTTTCGGTTGCGCCGTGGTTGCCATTGTTGAGCAGGCACACGAGCGTGGAAACGCCGAGCGAGCCGGCCATCATCACGGCTTCGTTGTGGCTGTCGTTCGACTTCTGGCCGATGCGATTGACGAACGCGCAAGCCTGCTGGAACTCAGCCTCGGTCAGCCGCGTCTCGCGAATGAAACCGTGCAGGTGGCGGATGAGCGACGACATCACCTCGCGAAAGCGCGGACCGTCGGCGCGTTGCAATTCGGCGAGCACCGCGGTGGTGACGTCCTCTTGGCTGTCGATGATCATTGGGGATGAGTCCTTAAGGCGGGCAACGCGGATGGGGTCAGCCCCCGAACGAACCTACGGCTTGATGCCGACGAATTTGATCTGGCTCATTTCCTCGATGGCATAGCGGATGCCCTCGCGGCCGACGCCGGACGATTTGACGCCGCCGAACGGATAAACGTCGACGCGAAAGCGCGAGGGCTCGTTGACCCACAGGCAGCCGACGTCGAAATCGTCGGCGAAGCGGAAGGCGGCCTTGAGGTTCGAGGTGAACAGTGCGCCCTGCAGGCCGAAGGCGCTGTCGTTGGCGAGTTTCAGGGCGTCCTCGATGCCATCGAACGGCGTGACGATGGCGACCGGTCCGAACACTTCTTCGCACCACAATCGTGCGGCGTTCGGCACCTGAACGAGGATGCCGGGCGATACGGTTGCGCCGTCGCGCTGCGGCTTCAAGGCGTAAGTGGCGCCGCGCTTGATCGCGTCTTCGCACATTCCCATCACGCGGTCGGCGGCGGCGGCGCTGACCATCGGCCCGACGTCGCTGGTGGGGTCGTCCGCGCGGCCGACCTTCAACGCCTTTGCGGCGGCGACGAAGGCATCGACGAACTTCGGCAGGATTGCTTTGTCGACCAGCACGCGCTGCGCGGAGATGCACTGCTGCCCGCTTGCTTCGAACGCGGCGCCTGCAATCTTCTTTGCGGCGTCGGCAATGTCGGCATCGGCCATCACGATGTTGGCGGCGTTTGATCCAAGCTCGGCGAGGAATTTCTTCGCGCCCGCGAGCCGGGCCAGAGCGTCGCCTCCCGCTGTACCGCCCGTGAAGGAGACGGCGCGCACGTCAGGATGCGCGACGAGGGCGGCGGCCGAAGCCTTGTCTCCCGTCAGTACGGTGAACATGCCCTTGGGCCACCCGGCAGCCTGGAACAGCTCGGCAAGGCGCAGTGCCGTGCGTGTGCCGGCCGGGTGCGGTTTGGTGACGATGGTATTGCCGGCAGCGATGGCGGGGGCGACCTTCTGCACCAGCAGGTTGATCGGCCCATTGAACGGAATGATGCCGGCGACGACGCCGTATGGAATGCGGCGCGTAAAGCCGAAGTGGCCGTCGCCCTGGGCGGTGGCGTCGAGTGGCAATACCTCGCCGTTCATCTGCGGCAGGCAGGCCGCGACCGCCTCCATGAACTCCGCGCCACGTGCGATCTCGCCGCGGCACACCCGGATCGGCTTGCCGACGTCCTGCGAGATGAGCGGCGCGATCTCGTCGACAGCTTTACGAAGGGCTACCGCGCCGTCGCGCAGCCACTTCACGCGCTGGTGGACGGGCGATTTCCGGTTCGCCTCGTAAGCGGCCTTGGCGAGCTTCACGGCAGCTGCGACGCCGGCCTCGCCCGCCTCGACGATCGGGGCGATCAGCTTGCCGGTCTGCGGGTCGATGAGGTCCAACGTACCCGATCCCGCGGGAACGGTATCGCCGCCGATGAACGAGTTGATGTTGGGGATAGTGGTCATGGGGTCAGCCTCCGCCGATACCGAATTCGCGCGCAATGTGCATCGGGGCCAGGGCTGGGGCAAGTGTATGCGGTGAGGTATGTCGGTAGCACACGAGTTGTCCGGTTCCAGTAGCACACGATATGTCCGGTAATCCGTGATCCTCTCAATGCGCAGCATTGGGGGGATTGGATGAGCCGGGCCAAGTGTGACGAGGACCGGAGAATGGAGAAGTTTCTGGACGTTTAC
>CAMDPA010000362.1 GCA_945903565.1 Devosia equisanguinis
GTGGTCGCGTTTTCCGGCGGGGCCGGCCACTGCGCCGGTGGAGGCACACGCCAAGGGGCCCGAGCCCGGCGATCTCGTCGTGGTCGTCGGCGAGGACGTGCTGCGCGAGGTCGTGGCCGGGCGGATGACGCTTGGCGCCGCGCGCGAGAAGGGCTGGTTGCGGCTGTACTGTTCCGATGGTCAGGCCGCGCGGTTCATGGCGACCTTCGGTGTTCTGAGCGCTGGTGGCGGCCCCTCACATTAGGTTTTTCGTTTCCCGTTGGCGTCGTAGGGCGGTCAAGCGCGGGAGCGCGCAGCCTGCCGATGTTGGCGCGGGGAAACGGCGGGCTGCGCGGAAGGCGCTTGCCCCGCCCTACAAGCACCTACCCGAACCGCCGCCGCAGTTCCGGCATCACGTCGCGGGCGTAGAGTTCGATGGAGGCAAGGGTTTCGGTCAGCGTCATGTCGCCGAACTGGTGCTGGCCGACGAGGTAGTTGGTGCCAGTCGCTTCGATGTGGGCGGACAGCCATTCGATCACGGTTTTAGGGCTGCCGGCGATGCCGCGTTCCTCCGCGTCGCGCAGGATGTCGAAGGTGCTGGAGCGCTCCCAATGCGTGGGCGCGGCGCCGTGCAATTCGAACAGCCACAGGAAGCTCTTGAGCCAGACCTTGTAAGCGCGGCGCGCAATGTCGAGCGCCTGCGCGTCGGTCTCGGCGACGACGATATGGCGTGCAAGTCCCATGTGCGGGAGTGGCGCCTTGCTGCCGTTCTTCTCGCGCCAGACGTCGCGATATCTGGCGAGCAGTTTGCCCGACGCGGACGGTTTCTCGTTGGCGACGACGTTCCAGCCCTGGCGGGCGACGCGCTCGGCGCTGTCGAGCGAGTGCAGGCCGTACCACAGCGGGGGGTGGGGCTGCTGCAACGGCCGCAGATGGATCGGTACGTTGTCGAACTGGAAGCGCTCGCCGCGATAGGTCAGGCGGTCGTTGGTCAGGGCCGCGAGCACGACCGCGAGACCTTCGCGGAACGTCTGGTCGGCGGCGGCTGCGTCGAGGCCGATGTAGGCGAGCTCGATGGGGGATGCGCCACGGCCGAACCCCATTTCGAGACGCCCGCCGCTCATGTGATCGAGCATCGCGATTTCTTCGGCGAGGCGGATCGGATGCGTGAACGGCAGCGCGTAGATCAGCGGGCCGAACCGCAGCCGCTTGGTGCGTTGCGCCACCGCCGACAGCCACACGCTGGGGGCCGCGCCAATGCCGAGCGGCGTGAAATGATGTTCGGCGGGGTGATAGCTGCGAAAGCCGAGCCGGTCGTAGGCCTCGACCACCTTCAGGCGCGTTTCGAAAAGCTGCTGCAGCGGCTGGCCGTCCGCGTCGACGTGGTCGAAAATGCCGAATTCCATGCGTGGGCGTCCCGTTTGGAAGTTGCGGTCAGACCCCGCGCTGCTACGTTGTAACCGACGTCAGAGCCATCGGCGCGGGGTCGGACCCCAAACCGATGCCCAAACGCGAAGTTACCGCGAATGGTGCTCGCCGTCGACGTAGTACCAGCGGCCGCCCTCGCGGACAAAATTGCTGGTCTCGTGCATGCGCACGACGCTGGCGCCACCGAGCCGGTATTTTGCGACGAACTGGACCGTCGCTTTGTCGCCGTCGGTGGTCGTGCGTTTGACGTCGAGGCCGAGCCAGGTGGGCGGTGGGTTCTCGTTGAGCAGGCGGAGGCCACTCGGCCGTGTTGTCGCGTGCCAGGTTTCGTAGAGGTGGGTTTCCAGGCGCATCACGAACGCAACGTAGCGCGAGCGCATCAGGACTTCGGCTGTCGGCGCGGGGATGCCGGCGTGAGGAAGCGCGCAGCAGGCCTCGTAAGGCTTGGTGGAGCCGCACAGGCACGCCGCCGGTTTGTCCGCTGATTTTGGTTTGGCCATACTGGGCTATTCCAACTTGAAGCCTTTGCGCTTCACGAAGGCGCCCCAGTCCGTGCGCTGTGGTTCGGCATACTGTCGCGCCTTGTCCTCTGACCAGCCGTAGAAGCCGGCCGTGCCGAACCGATCGACGTCGCGTTGCGTGCGATAGGGGGCAACGCCGTGCCGCCGTTGGTCGTAGGCGTCGACGGCATCGCGCAGGCCGGCCTCGTTGAACCGGTCGCGGTGAACCGTGTGGGTGAGCGGCAGGCGCAGGCTCGTCCAGCCGTCGCGTTGCGGCCAGCCGAGGCCGAGGCCGCATACGGGGAAGATGTGATCGGGCAGCCCGAGCAGCGTCGATACCTCGGCGGCGTGGTCGCGGATCACACTGACCGGGCAGCAGCCGACGCCCGCCGCCTCGGCTGCCGCGATGAACGCGCCGAGCGCGATGCCGGCATCGACGGAGGCGTTGAAGAACGCGTCGAGGTGATCGTTGGCGAACGGCTTCTCGCGCCATTCGTGGACCTGTCTCTGCCGGCGGTTGTTGCCGAGGAAGACGAGGAAATGCGGCGCTGTCGGGATCCAGTCCTGATCCGCGAGCAGCTCGTTGATGCGCGCGCGGATCGCCGTGTCCTCGACGATCAGGATGTCGCGCTGCTGCAGGTCGCTCTTGGTCGGCGACGACAGCGCCAGCGCGCACAGCGTATCGATCAGCGCGCCGGGCAGCGGATCGTCGCGGAAGCGGCGCACGACGCCGCGCTTGGCCATGCGCTCCCAGGCGTCGGGCGGCGACACGCCGCCCGCGTCGGTTGGCGCGGCGTCGCCGAAGCGAGCCCGCAGAGTGGCCCAGATGTTGATCATGATGTGCTTTCGTAGGGCGGGTAAGCGCATTGGCGCGTAACCCGCCGATTTCCTAGCCGTCGATTTCCTAGCCAAATAGAGGTCGTGGCTCCGCCGGTGGGTTACGCAGTGCACGGCACTGCTAACCCACCCGACGGCCTACCCCAAATGTTGCCGCCAGAAGCCGAGCGTGCGTTCCCAGGCGAGTTCGGCGCAGGCGCGGTCGTGGCTGTCGGGGCGCTGCTCGTTGACGAAGCCGTGGTCGGCTTCGTAGCGGTAGAGCTCGGTTTTCTTGCCGGCGGCCTTCATCGCGGCTTCGAGCTTGTCGACAGCCGCGGGCGTGCACCAATCGTCGCGCAGGGCGAAGTGGCCTTGCAGGGGGATCTTGATGTCGGCGGGTTTGGCGACGGCGTCGGGCGGGATGCCGTAGAAGCATACGCCGGCTGAAAGCTCGGGGATCTTGCAGGCGCCGATGATTGTCACGGCGCCGCCCATGCAGAAGCCGGTGAGGCCGACCTTGACCGCGTTCTTCTTGAGATACTGCACCGCGCCACGCACGGTTTGCTCGGTCGCGTCGAGGAAGTTGAGCGAGCCCATTTCTTTGCCGGCGACATCGCGGTCGTGATAGGGCACCACGACGCCGTTGTAGAGGTCGGGGGATAGCGCGTCGTAGCCGGCCAGCGCGAAGCGGTCGCAGATGCCCTTGATCTGATCCTGCAGCCCCCACCACTCCTGAATGACGACAATCGCAGGCGCGTTGGCGCGGCCGGCCTTGGCGAGATAGCCCGAGGCTTCCTTGCCGTCGGGACGCTTGAACGTGATTTTGGTGCCCATGTGCTCGTCTCCTGTGAGGGGTTAGGTTCGGGGGATGAGGTTCTAGGGGACAGGTTACAGGGGACAGGGATACAGTGCCAAGGCTTTGAACTCGGCTTTCAACTCGGGCCCGGACAAAAGGCGAGATGGCGTTTCGATCGACGCATCTGCCTGTCCCCGTTCCCCTAAAACCTAGAACCTGGTCCCTCCACTTCATGTCCATCGACGTTGCCGCCTCCAAGCCGAAGCAGCCGCCCATCCTCGAGTATGGGCTGCTGTTGCTGCTGTCGACACTGTGGGGAGCGTCGTTCTCGTTTCTCAAGATCACGGTCGACTCGATCCCGCCGTTGACCGCCATCGCCTGGCGAACGGCGATCGCGGGCTTGCTGTTGTGGGGCATCATGCGGTGGCAGGGCACGCGTCTGCCCACCGATTTTGCGACGTGGAAGAGCTTCGCCATCGTGTCGGCGGTCAATACCGTGTTCCCGTTCATGCTGATCGCGTGGGGGCTGCAATGGGTGCCAGCTAGTCTTGGTGTGATCCTCAACTCGACGACGCCGATCTTTGCCTTCCTCATTACGTGGGGGCTCACCCGGCAGGAACCGGTGACGCAGCGCCGCCTGTTCGGCATCGTGGCTGGCATGGTAGGCATCGTGCTGATCGTCGGCGTGTCTGCGCTCAGCGGGCTTGGTCATCAACTCATTCCTCAGCTCGCGATCGTGCTGTCCTCGCTGTCCTACGCGACCTCGGCGATCTATGGGCGCGGCTTCCGCGAGATGAGCCCGATGGTGCCCGCGTGCGGTTCGCTGCTGCTCGGCGCGGTGGTGCTGACGCCGATGGCGCTGGTGGTGGAACGGCCGTGGAACGCGAGCCCCACCGCGAACTCGATCGTCGCGCTGATCATACTGGCGGTGTTCTGCACCGCGCTCGGCAACGTGCTGTATTTCCGGCTGCTGGGCACGCTCGGCTCGCTCGGCACCACGGCGCAATCGTATCTGCGGGTCCCGATCGGTGTGCTAGCGGGGGTTCTGCTGATCGGCGAGACGGTGACGGCGACCGCTGGGGTTGGTCTCGTTTGCGTGATGGCCGGCGTGATGGCGATGACTTGGCCGGTGGACCGGCCTCTGCCGCTGCCCTGGGCGCGACAGACGGCGCTGGGGGGCGCCTATGGCCGCATTCCCAAGCTCGCCTTCGAGTATCTGCTGCTGCTGTTCGTGGCGACGCTGTGGGCGGGGTCCTACATCTGGGTGAAGATCGGCCTGCAGTCGATCCCGCCGTTGACCTTGATGTCGGCCCGCATCGGCATCGCCGCGTTGCTACTCGTTGTGGTGCTGCGGCTGCGCGGTCTGCCGTTGCCGCCGATCGATCACACCTGGCGGCGATATTCGATCCAGGGGCTGCTCGGCACGGTGCTGCCGTTCGTTCTGGTGGCGTGGGGTCAGCAGTGGGTCGACGCGGGGCCAGCGGCGATCCTCAATTCGGTGTCGCCGGTGTTCGCGTTCCTGATCACCTGGGCGTTGACGCGACACGAGCCGGCGAATTGGCTGAAGCTGTTCGGCGTGGCGGCGGGGCTGCTTGGTGTTGCTGTGGTGATCGGGCCGGGCGCTGTCGGTAGTTTGGGAACGCAGGCGCTGCCGCAGATCGCGATCGTGCTGTCGTCGCTGTGCTATGCGCTCGGCGCGATCAATTCGCGGCACTTCAGGGATGCGGACCCGGTGGTCAGCGCCGCCGGATCGTTGCTCGCGGCCGCCGTCATCATCATTCCCTTTGCGATCGTGATCGAACGGCCGTGGACCATCTCGCCCACCGCCCACGGCCTGATGGCGGCGGCGATGCTGGGCGTGTTCTCAACGGGTCTGGGCTACATCCTTTATTTCCGCCTCGTCCGCACGCTCGGCTCGATCGGCGTGACGGCGCAATCGTACTTGCGCGCGCCGCTGGGTGTGTTGCTCGCCGCCTTGCTGCTGGGTGAAGCCGTGTCGTTCGACATGCTCGGCGGCATGGTGTTGGTCGTGATCGGCGTCGTCGCGATGACGTGGCAGCGGGGGGAGAAGAAGGCGTAGGCTGGGTCAAGCACTTGCGCGACCCAGCAATCCACGTGGTGCCTGTAAATGCTGGGTCGCGCGTCATCGCGGAGCGATGCTCCGCATCGACGCTACGCTGCGCTTGACCCAGACTGTATGTCCCTTCCACGAACGAGGCGACTCACCCCCGATGTGGGGTCGAGGGTTACCCGGATTGGCCGGGCAGAGCCTCACACAAGGAGGGTGAGTCATGGGTGATCATAGCGAAGCTTTCGTTGGCATCGATAC
>CAMDPA010000363.1 GCA_945903565.1 Devosia equisanguinis
CCCCCCCCCCCCCCCGCGGGTGCAGGGCGGTCGTGTCGGAGACGCGCGCGCCCAGCACGACCCTGCTCGCGTAGCGAATGGCCACGGAGCAATTGAAATGATCGGGAAAATACAGCGTGCGAAACGACCGATCGCGCCAAGCGTAAAGCACGAGTTAAACGTCGGCGTGAAGCGACTGCCCCACGCCAGGGGGCTGCCGCTGCCGGCGTATCAGACGCCGGGGGCGGCTGGACTCGATCTTCTCGCCGCCGTTCCCGCCAAGCAGCCGATGATATTGGCGCCGATGGCGCGCGCGCTCGTGCCGACCGGTCTCGTTGTCGAGTTGCCACCAGGTATCGAAGCGCAGGTGCGTCCGCGCTCGGGCCTTGCGGTGAAGCATGGCATCACCGTGCTCAACAGCCCCGGCACGATCGACAGTGACTACCGCGGCGAGGTGATGGTGCTGCTGATCAATCTCGGCGCCGAACCGTTCACGATCGCGCGTGGGGAGCGGATTGCGCAACTCGTGGTGCAGCGTGTGGAGCAAGCGTCGCTCGTCACGGTCAAGGCTGTGGGGGCGACTGAACGTGGCGCTGGCGGCTTCGGGTCGACCGGGCGCAAAAGCAAGGCGCAGGCGAAGCCCTCACGGCCAAGCACTAAGTAAACCACCCGCCTGACCTCCCCGCAACACCGTCTGGCACTCCCCCCTTGAAAGTGCTAACTGAACGCCTAGCTAGGTTGCCGACGGGGATTTGATACTGCTTGCTCTGAGGCAGGCATCGTTGCAAACACCCTGGCGCACCACGCGAGCCGTGCAACGCGGCTTGTGCAAACGGGCTGTTGGCGGCCCGAAAATTCCGGCTGGACGAAGGAGACGACGAGGGATGACGACGCTCATCGAGGCAGAAGCCTTGCGAAAATGCTTCGGGCCGATCGTGGCAGTCGACGAGATTTCGCTTTCGGTCAGCAAGGGCGAGGTGCTTGGATTCCTAGGGCCGAACGGCGCGGGAAAATCCACCACCATGAAGATGATCACGGGCTTCCTGGAGCCCGATAGCGGCACCGCCCGGATCGCCGGCATCGACATGCACGAAAACCCGCGCGCGGCCAAAGCGCAGATCGGCTATCTGCCGGAAGGCGCGCCCGCCTACGCCGATATGACGCCGCGGACGTTCCTGCAGTTCATCGCTGAAATTCGTGGCTTCTCCGGCGGCGAAGCGAAGGCGCGGGCAGATGCCGCCGCCGACAAGGCCGGTCTGCTCAACGTCTGGAACCAGCGCATCGAGACGCTGTCGAAGGGCTACAAGCGCCGCGTCGGCATCGCCCAGGCAATCCTGCATGACCCCGCCGTGCTGATCATGGACGAGCCGACCGACGGCCTCGATCCCAATCAGCAGCATCAGGTGCGTGAGCTGATCAAGCAGATGTCCAAGGACAAGGCGATCATCGTGTCGACCCACATCCTGCAGGAAGTCGAGTCGGTGTGCACGCGCGCTGTCGTAATCGACAGGGGGCGCATCGTCGCCGACGGCACCGCGGAAGAATTGCAACGCCGCATGCCTTATCATCATGCGGTCGCGTTGCGAGTTCCCGCCCGCGATGCCGACAAGGCCAAGGCCGCCCTTGAAGCCCTGGCTGATGTCGCCAAGGTCGAGATCAAGGTCGATACGACGGGCCAGCCGAACGGCACCACTGCGCTGCGGGTATTGCCAAAGCCGGACAAGTCGATCGCCGGCCCGGTCGCGGCACTGCTGCGCGAAAAATCGATCGAGGTCGATGAGATGTTCGTGGAGAAGGGCCGTCTCGACGACGTGTTCCGTCAGATTACCTCGCACGATGGAGCCCGCCGCAATGCGTAACATTTTCATTATTGCCAAGCGCGAGCTCGGCGCCTACTTCGGCACGCCCCTCGCCTACGTTTTCGCCGTGATCTTCGTGGCGCTGACCGGCGTGTTCACGTTCTACTTCGGGAACTTCTTCGATCGAGGCCAGGCCGATCTCGCGGGCTTCTTCCTCTATCACCCCTGGCTCTACCTGATCCTTGTCCCCGCCATCGCCATGCGGCTGTGGGCAGAGGAGCGCAAGTCGGGCACCATCGAGCTGCTCATGACGCTGCCCGTCTCGACGTGGGAAGCGATCCTGGGCAAGTTCCTGGCGGCGTGGGCGTTCATCGGTGTCGCGCTGATACTGACGTTCCCGATGTGGATCACGGTCAACATCCTGGGCAACCCCGACAACGGCGTGATCTTCACGAGCTACATCGGCTCGTTCCTGATGGCCGGCGCCTTCCTCGCGATCGGTTCGGCGATATCAGCGCTCTCCAAGAACCAGGTGATCGCGTTCATCGTCTCGGCGGTGATCTGCTTCCTGTTCGTGATGAGCGGCGTCGAAATGGTGCAGAACACGGCCAAGCTCGTGCTGCCGGAGTTCCTGGTGCAGGCCGTCTCGCAGCTCTCGTTCCTGACGCATTTCGACAAGGTCGCGCGTGGCCTGCTCGATCTGCCCAGCATCTTCTACTACTTGTCGATGATCGCCTTCTTCTTGTTCGCCAATGTCGTCATCATCGAACAGAAGAAAGCGGCCTGAGGTCTGACCATGAGCAACCCAAACGATAGCGGCCATCCCCGCACCACGCTCGGCAAGGCGACAGAAACGGCCAAGAAGGTCACTGTCACCGCCAAGGAGAAGTCCAAGCTCGCCTTCGAGAAGGGCGTCGAGGCATCGAGCCGTCTGAGCACGCCGGCGCTGGCGTGGTGGGGCATCGCGATGGCCGGCGTCCTGCTGCTGACCTCGAATTTGCTGGTCGGCACATGGTTCAAGAACTGGCGCGCCGATCTCACCGAGGACGGCCTCTACTCGATCTCGGGCAGCACGCGCAAAGTGCTCAAGGAGCTCGACGAGCCGGTCAGCGTCCAAGTCTACTACACCAAGGCGCTCGGCGAGCAGGCGCCGGTGTATGCCGCCTACTTCGAGCGCGTGCGCGCCATTCTCGAGCGCTACCGCGACATGAGCGGCGGCAAGCTCCGCCTCCAGTTCATCAATCCGCTGGCATTTTCCGATGCAGAAGACCGCGCCGTCGGCTCTGGTCTCAAGGGCATCCGCCTCAACTCCGAAGGCGACATGGCCTACTTCGGCCTCGTGGCCTCCAACACCACCGACAACGTCGAGACCGTCGGCTTCTTCTCGCCCGAGCGGGAGCGCTTCCTCGAGTACGATCTGACGAAGCTCGTCCACACGCTGTCCAAGCCGAAGAAGAAGGTCGTTGGCCTGATCTCCGGCATCGCGCTGGAAGGCGGCCCGGGCAACCCGATGATGGGTGGCCGGCCGACGCCTCCGTGGGCGATCCTGGGCCAGATCCGCGACTTCTTCGAACTAAAGATGATGCAGCAGGACGTCAAGGAGATCCCGGCCGACGTCGACACGCTGATGCTGGTGCAGCCAACCGGACTGACGCCCGAGGCAGCTCTCGCCATCGACCAGTTCGCGCTGAAGGGCGGACGCATCCTCGCCTTCGTCGACCCCGTGGCGGAAATTGCCCGCGTGCTGTCGATGGGCAAGGAGCAGGGCGACATCAACGAGCTCAAGAAGCTGCTCGAGGCCTGGGGCATCAAGCTCGACCCGACCAAGGTCGCGGCCGATATCTCGCAGGCAAGGCGCGTGCAATTCGGTGGTCAACAGGGCCAGCAGGCTTCGGTCACCGAGTATGTGGCGTGGCTGAGCCTCGACCGGCGTGCGATGAACGCGGACGAGTCCGTGCTCAGCGGCGTTGAATCCCTCAACACCGCCAGCATGGGTGCCCTGTCGCTTGCCGAAAAGTCACCGCTGAAGCTGGAGCCGCTGCTGCAGACGACCGAGCGCGGCGCACTGATCGACTCCGACAAGGTGAGCCTCAAGCCTGACCCGCTGGCGCTGCTGCGCGGTTATCAGCCGGGCGGCAAGAAGCTTGCGCTGGCCGCGCGCTTTACCGGCGACATCAAGACCGCGTTCCCCAACGGCATCGAGCCCCCCACGCTTCCTGCGGACAAGAAAGAGGACGGCGAGAAGAAGGACGACGCGGCAAGCGATGCCGCGAAAGCCGACGCCGCCAAGAAGGAAGCCGAGAAGAAGGCAGCCGCCAAGCCCACACCGACACCTCTGACGACGGGTAAGCTCAACGCCATCGTGATCGCCGACACCGATATCCTGCACGACCAGTTCTGGCTCGACGAACGCGACTTCCTCGGACAGAAAATCCAGATCCCGCTCGCGCACAACGCCGTGCTGGTGATCAACGCAATCGAAAACCTGACCGGCGGCGAAGCGCTGCGCGATCTGCGCGGGCGCGGCGTGAAGGCGCGGCCGTTCACGGTTGTCGACGAGATCCGGCGCGGCGCTGAAAAGCAGTTCCGCGAGAAGGAGCAAACGCTGGAAGCCCGGCTCAAGGAGGCGCAGACCAAACTCGCCGGCATCGAGCAGAAGGGCGAGGGCGGCAACGTCATCCTGACCGACAAGGACCGCGAGACGATCGAAAAGTTCCGCACGGAAATGCTGAGCGTCCGGCGCGAGCTGCGCAGCGTCAAGCTCGACATGCGCCAGGACATCGACCGCCTCGACGGCTTCGTTAAATTCGCCAACATCGCAGCCGTGCCGTTGCTGATCGGATTTGGCGCCATCGCGCTCGCGTTGATGCGCCGCCGCTCAGACCGCGCGGCGCGGACGGGAGGATCCTCGACATGACGCCAAAGTTTTTCACTGGCCTTGCCTTTACCGCAGCCGGCTCGCTGCTGCTGGCTGCGTTCGTGCATACGCGCGCCGACAACTGGTCGACCGGTTCGGCCGGCGGCGCCAAGCTGCTGCCGTCGTTCCAGCGCGACATGCCGCGCATGTCGACGATCATGCTCAAGCAAGGCACGCAGTCAGTTACGCTGGAGCGCAAGGGCGAGGCGTGGAGCCTCAAGGACCGCGGCGGCTATCCCGTGCAGGGCGACCGCGTGCGTGCATTGCTGCTCAAGCTCGCCGATGCCGCGCTTGTCGACCGCAAGACGCGCAACCCCGAGCGGTTCGGGCTGCTGGAGCTCGAGGATATCGGCGCAAAGGACGCCAAGTCGCGCTTCCTTGCAATCGGCGACGACAAGGCCAAGCCGATCGCCGAGCTGATCGTGGGCAAGCGTAGCGCGGAGCAGTTCGCGGCCGGCAAGGGCGGCACCTACATCCGCCGCCCCGGCGAGAAGGACACCTGGCTCGTCAACGCCGAGATCGACGTCAACCCGTCGGTCAACCAGTGGGTCGACACGACCGTGTTCGAGGCCGAGATCGCCAAGGTGAAGCGCGTCGAGGTAACGATCCCTGGCGAGACGCCCGTGGTCGCGGTCGACCGCGAAGCCGGCAAGCCCGCCAACAAGGACAGCTACAAGCTCGCGGGCCAGCCCGAAGGCAAGAAGCTCAAGTCCGACTACACCCTCGAGGACCTCGTCAACGCATTCGCGCGCGTCGAGCTGGAGGACGTAAGAAAGCCTGTCGCCGCCGCAGCCGGTGCGCCTGCGCCGCACGTTGCGAGTTATGAGACGGAAACCGGCACCAAGATCACGATGCGCGTCCGCAGCGAGGGCGAAGCCCGCTGGGCCATCGTCGAGGCCACGGGCGAGGGCGACGGCAAGGCCGCAGCCGACAAGGTCAACGCGGTCGCCAGTGGCTGGGAGTTCCGCCTGCCCGGCTGGAAGTACGATCAGATCTTCAAGAAGCAAGCCGACCTGCTCGACGATTTGAAGAGCTGATCTGGTGTTCGGTGTCAGACCCACCGGGTCTGACACCGAAACGGCACCTCACACGTTTTGCCGGCGTGGCGCCAGGCCATGAAGGTAAGCGCTTGGTGTCAGACCCAGAGGGTCT